>CAYFTY010000163.1:0-7711 GCA_964346045.1 uncultured Bradymonadales bacterium
ACGGCCTCGTCATCGACCATGTACAGCAAGGTCTTGACGAAGTCGGCGGGGCGCTTGTCCAGAAAGTTGCTCACTTCTTCGATCGTGCGCTTGTCGGGCGTCTCAACAGGTTGGATCGATTCGAGATGGGCGTCGGCAGGGCGTCCCTCGAGATCGACCTGAATCTCGGCTTTTTCGACGTTGGCCGTGTAGCCACAATCCGGGCAGCTCACGATTTCGTCTTCGCCCGTCTCGGCGAGCACCTGAAATTCATGCGAACGAGAGCCACCGATATTTCCGGTATCAGCCTCGACTGCGCGATATTCGAATCCGAGTCGATCGCAGATCTTCGAATACGCCTCGAACATATTATCGTAGCTCGCCTGGGCCGCCTCTTCGTCGACATCGAACGAGTAGGCATCTTTCATGATGAATTCTCGGCCGCGCATCAGGCCGAATCGCGGCCGCGGTTCATCACGAAATTTGGTCTGAATCTGGTAGAGGTTCACCGGCAGATCTTTGTAGCTGGTGAGCTCGCCACGCACGAGGTCGGTAATCACCTCTTCATGGGTGGGCCCGAGACAAAAATTCGCCCCTTTACGATCCTCAAAGCGCAAGAGCTCGGGTCCGTATTTTTCCCAGCGTCCCGACTCGATCCAGAGTTCAGCGGGTTGGACAGACGGAAGATGCACTTCCTGCGCACCGGCACGGTCCATTTCCTCGCGAATGATCTGCTCGATCTTGCGAATGCTTCGCCATCCCAACGGCAAGAAATCATAGATTCCACGCGACACCATACGGATGTAGGCACCTCGAATCAGAAGCTTGTGGCTGACGACCTCGGCATCGGCCGGGTCTTCTTTTCGAGTGGGAATGAAGGCTTTTGAAAATCGCATAACGTTTGTCCATCCGTTGGAAAATACGTCTGCGGAGTAGCGCAGTTCACGACGCCGTGTCTAGCTCAGATCGCTGCGTCGATCTCTCGCAGGGCGCGATCAGCTGCCTCGAGTGTCTCTTCGTTGAAGACAGCGATCCCGTGTGATTGCAAGAGAGCCGCAGTCACTCCAGCGCCGTCGACCAGGGTTTTCGAAAAGCTGCCGTCGTAGACACGGCGGCTGCCGCATGACGGGCTGCGAGCCTTGAGGACCGCCACGCGGGCGCCGGCGTTGCGAGCGGCCTCGAGGGCAGCTTCGGCGCACCGGCAGAATGCTTCGGTGACATCGACTCCGCCGTTGGTCACCACGCGCGCCTCGCCATTCCAGACGTCGTAACCATCGCCTCCAACCGTTTCGGCCGGCGGTCGGGGCACGCCCAATCCACCCGCAACCTCAGGACAGAACGAAACGATGCGGTTCTCGTCGCGCCAGCGAATCAGAATGCCGGAATCTTGTTCGTTGGCCCCACCATCGTATCGAACCTCACGGCCCAGCAAACAGGCGCTGACGAGTACACGTGCTTTCATTGGTTCTGGAATTGTTCGATGAGCTTTCGCATGCGTTCGGCCTCTTCGGGCCGCTCCGAAAGCAGATTCTTGGTTTCGCCCGGATCGCTCTCGAGATCGTAGAGTTCTTCGGTACCGGCGCTCAGGACCGAGATGAATTTGAGATCGTCGACGATCACGGCTTTGTGGTGCTCTTTCCAGCTCGTGTAGGGCAAAAGCTCACTGAAGATCGGGCGATTTTGCGCCGGAGCCTCGCCGAGCATCAGCGGAACCAGTGACCGACCGTCCCACCCGGCAGCGGGCTTGTAGTCCATCAGATCGACCACGGTCGGAGCCACATCGATGATCGAGACAGGGGTCTCGACCTTTCGATGGAACCAGCCGGGTACGCGCACCAGAAGCGGAACCCGAATCACCTCGTTGTAGAGCGTCTGACCGTGGAAGAAGTACCCGTGCTCGTTGAACGCTTCGCCGTGGTCGCTCACCAGAATCACGATCGACTCTTCCCACGCCCCCGTCGCCTTGAGCTTGTCGATGATCTTACCGACGTAGGCATCGACGTATTTGATCTCGCTATCGTAGGCGGCACGATGTCGGTCGGCGGTCGTCTCGCCCCGGTCGAATGGATATTCGTCATGATGGATCCACTTGGCGTGCGGATCGAAGAGATGAACGAAGAGTGTATAGGGGTCTTCGCTGGCGGCGAGCTCGTCGATCTTGGGCTCGGTCTTGGCCCAGATACGCGGCGACGCCATATCTTCGTTGGATTCTTTGATCGTTCCGAATCCTTCGTTATCCCAACGCTCGAATCCCTGCCCGAGACCGCGCTTTTCCTGGAAGTAGTGATGAGAGCTGAATGCAAAATTGCGATGACCGTTCTCGGCGAGAATCTCGGCAAAACTCGTATTCTCGGGTTTGACGCGAGGGTAGTTGTACTGGGCGCCCCAGAACTGGGTCCGGCTCGAATATTGACTGAAGAAGATCGCCGGAATGCTGCGAGGCGTGTGGGGCGAAGTCGCGTACGCATTCATGAATGCCGTCGACTCACGCGCCAGTTCGTCGATCCTCGGGCTCGTATCCCTGTGATAACCGGCGTATCCCAGATGGTCGATACGCAGAGTATCAATGAGCAAGAGCACGAGATTCTTGGGCGGATCGGGTAGATTCGAAGCCTTTTGCCGGGCAGCCGCTGCAGCCGCATCGAAGGCGCGAGCCACAGCTTTGCGTGACTCGTGGTCTTTTCCTTTGGGTGGCTCGGCGTCGGCCCCCGAGCAACTCTCGTCGATGCCGTTACCTGGCGTATCTCTTGCCCCGGGATAGATGGTGTCATCGGCATCATTACAATCCGTGCCGCCCCAGCTCGCTGCGTATCCGTCACCATCCGCATCCGTAAAACGCTGCAACGCCCTGGCAGTCATGCTCACGAGCGCGCTATGCTGAGTGGTCGCCGCGCGCATCGGCGCCGACGAACTCGTCCATTGCCCGGCCATCGAGAACGTCGCCACGATCGCGGATGCACCCGCGATCGGAATCCCAACGCGATATGCGATTCGCTCGACCTCAATCTTCTGCATCACGAGGAAAGTCGCGGGCAGACCGAAAGCTGCAAAGATGCCCATGCGCAAAAGCGTGCCCGAAAAGACCTGCAGACCGCTCGCGTACACGTATGCGACCACCGCAGCGATTACCGCGACGAGCGCGAAAGCCACCAGGGCTGTCTGCGTGATCCGGCCCGGCCCCGACGGTATCGGAGCGATTTTCAAAATTCGGTCGAGAATCACTGCGGCCAGTGGCAGCGCGGCGAGCGCCCCCAATGTGGCGATAGCCGCGACGGCAGTGAGTCCCAGTGCCTGGAAACTCGCGCGCACGAAACTCGCCGTCACGGCGAGATGAATCGCGCCGGTCGCGACGCCGACCAGCGCGGCAGCAAGCGGTCCGGCGAGCACCAGCGACGCCAGACGCCGGTCGTTCTTTTCATCGGCGACGAAGGCATCGTAGTCGTCGAAGAATCGCGACCACCCGAACCAGACGAGACCCAACCCCAGTCCGTAGACGAGTTGGGGAAGCCCGAGAATGCCAAAGGCACTCAAGATATAGAGCATGCCGGCGCTCTCGCTCTCCGAGCTCATGGCCGAAGAAACAGCCGCGAAACTCCAGAGCGCCAGGATCAGAGCGACGAGAGTCGCTGCGCGGAATCCGTCGAATAGGTACTTCATCTCATTCAGTCAGAGAGGACCATGGCGCAGCAAACTAGCCCAAGCCGGATCACAAGTAAATCCGCCAACGGAGCCTGGCATGGATGGAGTGTCGAGGACTCGACAAGAAAAGAAAAAAACCCCTCGAGGGACGCTCGTAGTCATGGAACATACACCTGACTAACGGCCTGGGGGGAAAGCATGTTGACCGTCCCTCAAGGGACTTGAAGTATAGCCTTTACGGTGCCTTCGGGTCAAGTGAAATTCCCGTCTTGGCACGAAAAGGGCCGACCCCAAGCAGAAATCGGCCCGATCGCGGTGTAAAATTACACTAAAAATCAACCGCCCACGCCACGGCTCTTGAGTTTTTCAGTGAGCTCGGGGACGGCCTGGAATGCATCGGCAACCAGTCCATAGTCGGCGACCTGATAAATCGGCGCCTCGGGATCCTTATTGATTGCGACGATCGTCTTCGAACCTTTCATACCGGCGAGGTGCTGAATCGCGCCCGAGATCGCGACGGCGACGTAGAGATTCGGGGCGACGACCTTACCGGTCTGACCGATCTGCCAGTCGTTCGGCGCGTACCCGCTGTCGACTGCGGCGCGGCTTGCGCCGACGGCACCACCGAGAAGATCCGCGAGCTCGGCAATCATCTCGAAGTTCTCACCCGACTTCAGACCTCGACCGCCAGAGATGACGACTTCGGCGTCGGTGAGTTCAGGTCGATCGGATTTGACCTGCTCGAAGGATACGAACTCAGCTGCATCGGTCGACGCGCCCCCGGTGCTCACCGCTTCGGTCGGGCAGGCATCGGTGCCTTGCACGCCGTCGAATTCAGTGGTTCGCACGGTCACGACTTTAATCGGCGTCGAGACTTCGACGGTCGTGATCACGTTACCGGCCCAGAGCGGGCGCTTGAATTTGATGCCGCCCTCATCCCAGACCGTGATCGCGTCCGAAACCATGCCGGCTTCGAGCATGGCGGCCACGCAGGGCAGAAGGTCCTTTCCGAACGTGCTCGATGGCGCGCACACAAAGGTCGCTCCGTGATCACGGGCCACTTTGGCCACGGCCGGAGCGTAATTTTCGGCGAGGTAATTCGAAAACGCCGCATGATCTTCGAAGAGAACCTTGTCGGCCCCGATCTGCGATGCCTCTTCGACGACGCCCGAGGCATCGCTTCCGAGGACGAGGACGATCACTTCACCGCCCGTCAAGTCAGCAGCCTGGCGCGCAAATGCGACCGTGGCTCCGGTGACTTTTCGAAGACTTCCGTTGACGTGTTCGGCAACAACAAGTGCGTTGCTCATGTCTGACTCCTTATCTATCCAGCACGGGCACGACGGCCCGTTCCAGTGATTCTCAAAAGACTTTGGCCTCATTCTGAAGCGCGTCGATGAGTTCGTCGACTGATTCGACGACTCGTCCGGCGCCTCGCTCTTCGGGAGCCTCGTATTGGAGGACCGAAACTTTGGCCGTGATGTCGACTCCCAGATCATCGGGCGTCATCGTATCGAGCGGCTTCTTACCAGCGCGCCGGATGCCCATGAGGCTCGGATAACGCGGATCGTTGAGGCGAAGGTCAGCCGTGACGATGCCGGGAAGCTTGATACGCTTGGTGGCCGTACCACCGTCGACCTCGCGACCGACCGTCGCCCAACCGTCTGCGACTTCCAGACTGAATGCGAAGGTCGCCTGCGGATAGCCCAAAAACGACGCGAGCATCTGACCGGCCTGGTTGCGGTCGCTATCGACCGACTGCTTGCCCATCACGATGATGTCGGGCTCTTCTTTCTTGACGACTTCGGCCAGCACTCGAGCGACCGCGTCGCTGTCGAGAGCGGCATCCGTCTCGACGAGGATGCCGCGATCGGCGCCCATCGCCAGAGCCGTGCGAATCTCTTTGGTCGATTCCGAAGGGCCGACCGATACAACGACGATTTCGCCGCCATGCTCTTCTTTGAGCTTGACCGCTTCTTCGACACCGTATTCGTCGAACGAGTTCATCTTATAATCGACGCCCTCGGTCTGGATGCCCGTACCATCGGGCTTGATCTTGACCTTCATGTCCGGGTCGGTGACCCGTTTGACTGTCGTGAGGATTTTCACAGCTTCCTCCTGCGTATGGTTAATTTGCTCGCGCCTAGCGGGCGCGAAGTCCTTCGATGAATAAATCCGTAACCTGTCGGGTCTTTTCTTCGACGCTTTCGTGAGCCGTCGCGAACGTCAACACGAGGAGTACTTCGTCGAGGGCTCCAAAGAGGGCGCGACCCACCAGTCGCGCATCGATGTCCGCCCGAATCGACCCCTCACGCTGCCCTTCGGCAACCAGACCCTCGAGAATCCGCAGGTAATCTAGAAATCGCGGATTCTTGTATTCCTTCATGAATTTCGCGCTCTGACGAAGCTCGACCGTAATGAATTCGGCCAGCTCGGGCTCATCTGCGGCGAGCTGAAAATGCATCTCGACCGCGCGGCGCAACCTGGCGAAGACATCGCCCTCGACGCTGTCCAACTCGTCGTGAAGTCGGTCGATGATCCACTCCATGCGATCCTCGAAAAGCGAGATCAAGAGATCGTCTTTATTCTTGAAGTAGAGGTAGATCGTGCCGTCTGCGACGCCGGCTTCCGAAGCGATCTCGGAGACCTTGGTATTGTAGAAGCCCTTGCGAGCGAAGGCTTTGAGCGCGCCTTCCAAAATGCGCTCGCGTTTGTCGCCGTGTCGGGCTTTCTCGGCTTGGGTCATGCTGTCCTGCCGGGGCGATGAATCATTTAAAGGCCTGCATCTATGCGGCTTTCAGGCAATTGAGATCGCGATAATGAATCACGATTCATTTTTCTACGTCGCGCCCGATGCTGTGTCAAGGATGACTCTCGTTTGGGCCGGCTCGCCCCCTCGATTCGCCACCGTTTTCATTACTGGAGGACCCAGCCCGAGCCGCCGCCTGAGCGGTCGTATTCGGCATTCAAACAGCCGCGAATCACGCCTGACGAAGTATCACCTGTGGTCAGTACATTGCGGCCCAGGTCGATCTCGAAATCCATCTTCAGCCGCGATGCGACATTGTCGACCTCGACCAGGCGCACCTCACCGCCGGTGGCAGCAAAGACTTTTTCGTCATCATCCGAGATCGCGCCCTCACCGGTCGTATCGAGCGCGACTTGCGCGCAGATCGTGCCATCGGGAATTCCACACTCGACCAGCGAGAGATCGCTTCGCCGTGTCGCATCGTTTGGAACACCAGAACCATCGGCCACCGTGACCGTCACCGGTCCCTCGACCACCGTATTGGTGATGACGTCGAGAGGATCATTCGAGGCGACGTTTTCACGGAATTTCAACAAGATCGGAGGCGCGTCTTCTGAACGGGGGAGGCTTCCGACTCCCAACACGATCTCCGATCCGCGGATCACGCCTACGTCGAGTGAGCCCGCATTATCAAAGGGGAAGACCAGTTCTTCGCCCTCCTCACTGGGAATCCGCAATTCGCCACTCACGGCATAGGAGTTCTCGTCCGAGGCACATCGGTCACGCGCCGAAGGCTCTTCGGAGGCGTCGTCCGAGCAGGACACCACGATCGTGAGTGCCAATAAGAGGCTTATCTTTTTCATGCGGCGAGCTCCCTGATTCAGTGGTCTTCGAGGCCGGGCGGAAGTGGGGCGTCGAGACGCAGGTTGTCGATGAGGCGTACCGGACCGAGCTGCGCAGCGCACGCCAACACGGCACCATCATCGTCGATCTCGCCGATTTCACGCCATGGCCTCAGATGCACCGGGTGCACGCAGGTCACGTAATCGACTTCGGCGATCTCTGAGTTCGCGATCTTCTCGCGGGTGATCTTCTCGAGTTTCTCGGGGTCACGAAGCCCTGCGCGGAACGCATGCCACGCATCGAGGAGGCCTCTCGAGAGTGTTAGCGCCGATGCACGCCCGTCTTCGGGGATATTTAGGTTGCGGCTCGAGAGGGCGAGCCCGTCTTCTTCGCGATAGGTCGGTCCGCCAACGATCTCGATGTCGAAATTCAGATCGCGCGTCATCTGACGAATCACCGCGAGCTGCTGATAGTCCTTTTGACCAAACACGGCGAGGTCGG
>CAYFTY010000164.1:0-7698 GCA_964346045.1 uncultured Bradymonadales bacterium
AAAGCGCCGAACTCGACCTCGAGCAACTCCTCGAGGTGGCCGTCGACCTCGCCAATGATGTCAGCGAGCTCGTGAGTGAGCCGCAATCGTTGCCATCGGTGCCACTCTTGAGTGTGTTGCCCGAAGACGCACTGCGGCGTGCGCTCGAATTGATGCAGTTCGACATCTTCGATCAGACGCAGCGGGTGATCGAGAAAGCAAAGATCGCCACCGATATCTCGTGGACAGTCTCCGACGATCTCATTCTCAAAGACGAGGACGCGATCTTCTACCTGACCCCGGGTACGCTCATTGGGGCCGGATCCTTCGGTGATATGGGTCGCAAAGCAGATGTCGATGTCTTCGCGACGGCCGGCTGCGAGATTTTGAGGCTCGATGCCGAAGCCCTCTCGACACTCTCGTCCGAGTTCGCAGACTTCGAAAATCGCATCGCCACCATGAAAAGGCATGCGACCTGCGAATCTCTGCTTCATACGCACCCCGTTTTCGATGACCTGCAGGACGCCGAGCGCGTCAAAGTGATGGAGACATTTTCGGGCCATCGACTCGCCAGCGGTGACATACTGATACGACAGCACACCCCGAGCCCTGGACTTTTCATCATTCTCGATGGCAAGGTCGACATCGTGCGGAACGACGGGGAATGGGAGATCACGATTGCGACGCTCGGTGCAGGCGAGGTCTTCGGCGAGATTGGTCTTGTCGCTGATAAACCTGCGGTGGCCGGATGCGTGATGAACACCGATGGGCATGTTCTGCATCTACCGCGTGCACAGTTCGAGGAGCTCGCACAGACCTATCCGACTGTGGCACGCTACACGAGCTTGCTGGCCGAGGAGCGTCTGGCCGACGTAGCGACGACGCTATCGGCCAATGATCTCTCTGAGGTCGAGTAGCCACCTTGACACCCTGTGTCGCAGACTCCTAAGATGCGGCGAATTTTGCCAAATCATGTCCCGCGAAAGGTAGTGATTGTGCGCCATTGAGGCATATCGGGTTGGTGAGTCCCGGCACGGTCCAACCGCTCAATGATCAAGGAGTGAACATCATGATCACCAACGACCAGATTGAAGCTTACCTGATCGAAACGGAGCTTCCGTTCGAACGTGTCAAAGAGGGATTCTGGATCATCCACGATGAGACTGATGATATCGATAACATCGTGGTGGTTCACACGCCTCCGGTGATTACGTTCCGGGTCAAGCTCATGGATCTTCCTGAGTCCGACACACGTGAGGAATTGTTCCGGTACCTCTTGCGGTTGAATGCAACGAGCATGATCGCAGGAGCGTATGGCCTCGAAGACGATGCCGTCGTGATTGTCGACTCTCTGCAGAGCGAAAATCTCGATTTCAACGAGTTTACCGCATCTGTCGATGCGATCGCTTTTGCGGTTCGTGAGCATTACGAGGAGCTGCGTGGATTCGTGCCTCGCGAAGCCGAAGAGGATTAATCGAGGCTAGGATCGATAGTTTCAGTCATGTACGCTTAAAGCACTCGAGCTTCGCCGCCATCGAGGGCTGGCACATAAGGAGACGTTAGAGATGGGTATATTCGGTCGAATCGGCACCCTGCTCAAAGCCAATATCAATGACCTCGTCAGCAAGGCTGAGGATCCCGAGAAGATTCTCAACCAGCTCATTCTTGACATGAAAGAGCAGCTGATTGAGGCCAAGAAGCAGGTCGCCGTCGCAATCGCAGACGAGAAGCGACTCAAAAAACAGCTCGATAACGAGCTTCACATGGCCCGCGAATGGGAAAAGAAGGCCATGATGGCCGTACGGGCCGGGCGAGATGACCTCGCCAAAGAGGCGCTCAGCCGCAAGACAGAGCACGACGACCTCGCCAGTGAGTACAAAGCCCACTGGGAGGCGCAGAAAGCGGCCGCAGACAAGCTTCGCGATTCGTTGCGACAGCTCAACGCCAAAATCGAAGAGGCCAAGCGCCGCAAAAATCTTCTCATCGCGCGTCAGAAGCGTGCCGAAGCGCAGAAGACGATCCAGGAGACGATGTCGGGTCTCAACGATACCTCGGCCTTCGACACTTTCGACCGGATGTCCGAGAAAATCGAACAGATGGAAGCCGAGGCGGAAGCATCTGCCGAACTCGCCGAAGATTTTTCGGGCGATAACCTCGCTTCGCAATTCGATAACCTCGAGCAGGACCAGGGAGCCGACGAGGCCCTTGCGGCACTCAAAGCCAAGATGGGCGTGAGTAAGCAGGCCGCCGAGAAGAGCTTCGAGTTCGAAGAAAAAGAAGAGAAGGTCGAAGAAAAGCAGGAAGTGCCGGCCGGTGGGCGCGGAACCTGGGATTCGGAAGACTTCTGAGCAGATGAGTCGTTCAGAAAACCCTCAGGAGACTGAGGGTTTTCTTATTTCTTGAACGGGATGAACCTCATGGATGAGCCGAAAGTATACGGAGCCGTACTCTGTGCGGGCTATGGGACCCGCATGCGTCCACTGACCGAAGTGGTACCCAAGCCACTCTTGCCCTTTTTGAATACGCCGATCATTACGTATTCGCTGCACATGCTCGCGCAGGCTGGTGTGGCGTCGGTCGGCGTCAACCTGCATCATCTCGCCGACGCTGTTCCGCCCGTCGTCGACCGACTCGCCGGCTCGTTCGGCGTGCCACTGCGATACAGTCGAGAGTGGGAAATCCTCGGGACGGCAGGTGGCATTCGAGGTATCTGGCATGCGCTCGATGAACCCGAAGGAACCCTGATTGTGCTCAATGGCGACAGCGTGATGAACGTCGATCTCGCGAGTCATCTACAGGCCCATCGAGAGTCGGGTCGCGACGTGACGCTTCTGACCCGCCTCAAAGCCCCCGACCAGCCGGGTAAGGTATTCGTGAACGCCGACAATGAGCTCACACGGGTGCGCGACTACACGCGCAACACGTACGACGATTCAGATATCGAGATGGACTTTCTGGGCGTACATTTCATCGAGGCGCGCGCGCTCTCGAGACTCGAGATCGAGAAGGGGGACATCATTGACGAGCTCTACGGCCCGATGGTCGAAGAAGATGCCGCAATCGGAGTCTCGGTCGCCGAGACGTTCTGGGCGGCGCTCGATAATCCCTTTCTTTTGATGGAAACCAGCAAGGCCATTCTCGAAAACCCCGAAGTTTTTCCGATGGCTCCGCTGCCTCGGCCACATGGCGAGAACCTCTACATCTACAATGAAGACTCGATCGGCGGCAAAGTAGAGCTGGCCGGGCCGGTCTTTCTCGGAATGAATGTCGAGGTCGAGGACGGGGCGAAGATTGGGCCCAACGTGATCGCCGATGGCATCACGGTGAAGCCCGGGGCCGTGCTACGCAATGCCATCGTCTACGGCATGGGCGAGATCGAAGGCGAGTGGACCGACGTCGTCGCTGTCGCAGGAAAGACAGTGGCATTGAGCTAGCCCGCCGGGCATATTCAGGGCGCCGTGGGCAGTGCATACTCGAGTCCGACTCCCGGACCGAGCGGGAATCCAAAGGCCATCCAGATGAAAAGCATGATCGTCCACGCGATTCCAAAGGCGATCGAGTAGGGGACCATCGCCGCCAGAATGGTTCCCATGCCCGCCTTGTTATCGTACTTCTGCGCGAAGACGATGATGATGGGCAGGTAAGGCATCAGTGGCGTGATGATATTCGTGACCGAGTCCCCGATGCGGTAGACGACCTGTGTCAGTTCGGGAGAGAGCCCCATCTGCATCAACATCGGAACGAAGATCGGCGCCATGAAAGCCCATTTGGCCGAGGCGCTGCCCACAAACATATTCATCAGCATCGAGACGGCGAGGAAGGCCATGATCAGCGCGGTCCCTGTCAGTCCGACGCTCTGCAATACATCAGCGCCTTTGACGGCGGTGATCGAGCCGAGGTTCGTCCAGTTGAAATAAGCCACGAACTGACCGGCGACGAAGGCCAGGACGATATATGCACCCATGGTGCCCATCGCATCTGCAGCGAGGCGTGCGACGTCTTTGTCGTTTTCGATCTGGCCGGTGAATGCCCCGTATGCGATCGCCGGAATGATGAATAGAATGGTGATGAGGATTTCGATCGACTCGAAGAAGGGAGCGAAGGCGTTGACGCCGGGCTCTTCGGGACCGACTGCCACGCGCAGCGGCGACGCCGGAATCAGGGCGAGCAGCGAAATGCCCACTGCCACGAGGCCAGCCACGCCGAGTGCTTTGAAGAAAGCCGATCGCTCGGCGTCTGTCGGCTTCTGGCTCGCGTCGAATTTGAAATCGTCATGCGGCTCCCATTCACCGAGCATCGGCTCGACGAATTTCGTCGTCACCCAGGTTCCGAGCACGGTGATCATCGCGGTGGAAATCACCATGAAATAGTAGTTGCAGGTCGCATTGACCATGTAGCTCGGGTCGATCGATTGAGCGGCCTGCTGGGTCAGTTTCGCGAGCATCGGGTCGAGGCCGGTTATAAGCAGGTTTGCGCTATATCCACCCGAAACACCTGCATAGGCTGCGGCGAGACCGGCCAGAGGATGGCGGCCCATGCCGGCAAAGAGCAGGGCGCCGAGCGGTGTGAGCACGACGTATCCAGCGTCGGCTGTCATCGAGCTCATCACGCTCGCGAAGACCAGCGTGGCGGTCACGGCAGACTTGGGCACGCTGCCGACCAGAACCCGCAATCCCATTGAGAAAAAGCCGGTCTTTTCGGCCACCCCGATACCGATCATCACGGTCAGGACGGGGCCCAACGGCGCAAAATTGATGAAGTTGTCGACGGCGTGCAAAAACATCCAGCGGATGCCTTCGGCACTCAAGAGGCTCTGGACTGTCTTGCGTTCGATTTCACCGGTGCGCTGGATTACCTCGGCGTCGACGCCAGAGAAAATCACCGAGGCCAGGATCACAAAGCCCGCGAAGATCACGAAGAGAGTGAGCGGGTCGGGAAGTCGGTTGCCGATCTCTCCGAGCCGCTCGAGTACTCGAACGGTCTTGTCGACGATGGACGAATCAGAAGGCGTTTCTGTCTTGTTCTCGGCCATGAAAGCCTCATCTGCATCTTATTCAACGAAGGCGCGACAGGTAGCACAACGCCGCGAGCTTTCGCAACGAGGCGCCCGACGCTTTTCTATCAGGCGTGGGTGACGTATCCATGAGCTCATGAGGATCCTTCACACATCAGACTGGCATCTTGGCGTAAGCCTCGAGCAGGCCCCGCGTCATGAAGAGCATGCGCGTTTTCTCGCGTGGTTGCTCGATGTCTTCGTTGAAGAGTCCATCGATGTGCTGGTGATTGCGGGGGATGTATTTCACTACATGCAGCCGTCAGCGGCCGCCCAGTCCCAGTTCTTCGATTTTTTGGCCGATGCCTCGCGTACGCGCCTCGAAAAAGTCGTGATGGTGGCGGGAAATCACGATTCTCCATCCCGTTTCGATGCACCTCGGGGCGTACTTGGCGCGCTGTCGATGCATGTAGTCGGCGCTCTCCCAGAAGACAATCCAGGCCGATGTCTGGCTGCCATCGAGGGCGATTCAGGTGACGTCGAACTCGTGGTCGCCGCCGTGCCTTACGTCTCGGAGGCGAGGCTCGGAGTGTCCACGACCGAACGCGCACCGTCGGAGGTACGAGCAGAATTCGAAGAGCGCTTCCGAGCGCTCTACAGCGAACTGGGCGAGCTCGCAGACGAGAAATTCCCCGGTGTACCAAGGGTTGCGACCGGTCATCTCACCTGTGTGGCCGATGACGCTTCGGCTCGCGAAGGCGATTTTCAGACTCCCATCCATCAGTATCTGTCGATCGAAGGCCTGAAGCCTTCGATTTTCGGCGACGCGTACGATTACGTAGCGCTCGGACATATCCACCGCGCTCATCGGGTGGGGCGCTCGGTAGCCTACTACTCGGGTACCCCGGTGCCAACGAATGTCGTCGAAGCTCGCAGTCCTCGATCTGTCTATGTGGTCGACCTTGCTGACGAAACGAAGGTGAGGCGATTGAACGTTCCGCGGTGGCGCGACATCTTCGAGCTCGCCGGCCGGCGCGACGAAGTGATGGAGCTCATCGATGAGCTCGAGTGGCAGACCGAACTAGCTCCGTACCTCTACATCGACATCGAGGTCGAGCAACCGACGGCTCTGAGTGTGGATCCCTTTCGACGTGCGATGGTGCGTCGTTTCGACGAAGCAAGGCGGCCGCGCATCGTCTCGTTCAAAAAGACCCTCGAGGTATCGCCCGAAGAAGACGAGCCTCCGTCGGTTTCACTCGACGAGCTCACGCCCGAAGAGGTTTTCGAGCGTTTCTGGGAACAGCGACACAAGACCTCGCCGCCGTTGCATATTCTCGAGGCATTTCGCGGACTTCTCGAAGAGAGGGACGAGCCGTGAAATTTCATCGAATTCGGATGAAAAATCTGAATTCCCTCTACGGGACCCATTCGATCGACTTCGAGAACGACGTCCGAGACGCTTCGCTCTTCTTGATCGTCGGGCCCACGGGGGCGGGAAAGTCGACGATCCTCGACGCGATCTGTCTGGCGCTCTTTGGACGGACGCCTCGCCTCGACCGCGCGACAGGAAAACCGGAGCGCGACGTCGGGCATGTGATGTCGCTTGGATCTGCAGAATGTCTCGCCGAGCTCGAGTTTTCGACGATTTCGGAGGGCAGGCGCGAGCGCTACACCGCTGCATGGTCGATGCGACGGGCCCATCAAGATCCCGACGGAACACTTCAGCGGCCCGAGCGAGCGTTGACCCATCTGCGCTCGGACGGAACCTCTGAGCTTCTCGTGAGCGACGAGCGCGCGAAGTACTTCGATCCTGTCTTTGATCGGGCGCTCCAGGGGCTGACGATCGAAGATTTCACGCGGAGCATGCTTCTCGCTCAGGGTGATTTTGCGGCCTTTTTGCATGCCAGCGACGAAGAGAAGGCTTCGATTCTCGAGCGACTCACTTCGACCGACCAGTACAAAGAAATCGGAGCGCGTGCGGCACAGCGACGGCGCGAGCTCGAGGCGCGTCAGCGTGAGCTCGAGAAATCGACCGGGCAGATGGGGCTCTCTCGCGAGGCACGTGAGGAGCTCGAGGCCGAGATTCGAGAACGGACGACATCCGTCGCCGATACACGGGCGTTGCTCGAAACGGGTCGAAAGACGTTACGGTGGCTCAGGCGCGAGGATGAATGGGTAGAAGAACTCGCGACCACTCGAGAAAGTCTCGAAGCTCAGCGCAAAAAAATCGAGGCGCTCTCGGACGATATCCAGCGGCTTGCAATCGACGAGGAGCTCTCGCCCATCGAGAGTGATCTGCGCGTGTATCGAGATGCGTGTGAGCGGCATGAAAAAGAAAGTAGCCGTGCTGCATCGCTGGCGAAAAAGCTGGAGACCTTACGCGAGAAAACCCAGGAGCGCCGAGAGGCCGCGTTGCAGCTCGAAAGACGGCTCGAACGAGCTCGGAAATTACGTGATGAAGCGGCGCCGAGGCTGAGGCGATACGAGAAGCTTTCGGAGCGCAAAAAAACCGCTGAAAACGAAGCCAAACGGGTGCTCGACGCGCTGAAAAAAGCTCGAGAAGAAGAAGCAAGAGTGAAAGCAAAGCTCGAGGTTTTGGGCAAGAAGGTCGGCGCTCGTACGAAGGTCATGGAAGAGCTCGTCGATAGGCTCGAAGCCCACGGTTTAGAGGATGAAGCGTCGCGTGAGGCGTTCGACATCTCTCTCGACGAGAGCGCGCACCAACT
>CAYFTY010000165.1:0-7692 GCA_964346045.1 uncultured Bradymonadales bacterium
ACTTCGGTCGCGAATGACGAGATAGAGTTGCTCGATGTCGGGATGAAATCGCAGCAACATCGAGGCGAAGACTTTTCCGAGGAAGCCCGTCGTTCCGGTGACGAGGATGCGTTTTGCGCGCAGGGTCTCGTTGATCGACCACTGCGCCGCAGCGTCGTATTGCTCGGTATTCACGGCAGACGAGGGCAGGGCGACATCGGTGATGTCGTCGGTCGCCTGGACCGGTGCCTCGTGGTCCGAAGAATGAATCGCATGGCCGTTTGTCTTCTTGTCTTTCGACATCGCATTTCTCTCGTAGTCCGCCGGATCGATCTCAGGTTACGTCTGCAATCAAAAATGGCGGATGGTGCATCATCGTAATCTCGGGCGATGGACCGTGGTTGTCTCGGGCCATGTCGAGAGCCTCGGACATGGAATCGGCAGTACGCCAACCCAGTCGCGCAGGTACGTGCTCGTTCTCGGCACCCACGACGATCACGTCGCCAATGTGGGCCCTGCCGTTTTCTCCCCAGTACCACATGTAGAACGGATGGACGCCGTGATAGGCGTTACCGCGCCGATACATCTCGATGTAGTTGGGGTTGGTTGCGAATTCTTCTTCCCAGTGATGCGCGAGTCGTTTGGAGTCTCGGGTCTCGGCCAGGCATCGATTGAAGAATTCGATGTAGCTCGGGTGGTGCTCGGGATCGAACTCGTCATAGCAGGGATGCGTGACGATCAGCGTGCCTCCCTTTTTGATGACGGGCTTGCCCCGATACATGTTGAAGAAATATCCGAGCGCCATCACGTGCACGAGGAGCGGGTTTAGGATCGAGTTGACGTTGTACGGACTCTCGAAAGGGATTCCGTAAATCATCACATCGCATTGGCCCTCGACGGGCACCGCATGCTGCTGCCAGCACTTCTCGAGCGTTCTTTCGTGCACGGCCTGCGTTTCTCCGGCGTGTACGCCGAGAAGCCCATAGTCAGCCGGGATCTTGTGAAAGAAATTCCGCTTCGCACCGCGAGGCAATCGTTTGAGCGTTGCCTGCAGCGATTTGAATTTCAGAAAGTCCGTGGCGCTCCATGTGTCCTCGGGGGCTGCGAGGAACATCAGCTGGTCGTCGTACATCTTGTTGTTCAAGGTCGTCTCGATATGGAAGACCTTGAGGTGATCCTTGATGATGCGACCCATGCGCTCGTTCTTGGTGTAGAGCTCGGAGTTCTCCGGGTCCATGTACGAGTCGCTCTTCAGGATCGTTTCGGGATTATGATGATGCCGGATACCCTGATACCCAGCGAGGCCCGTGCCGATGGACTTGAACCCGCCGTTCATGGGCACGTAGTTGATGTTGACGTAGATGAGCAGATCGCTCGTCGCGGCCCGCTTGACCATCTGGACTTCTTCCCCGTGATCCGTCTCGCCAAGGATCACCATCCCGTCGGGATCTTCGGCGTCCATGTTGTAGAGCCGGTCGGGATAGTAATCGTTGAAGATCTGAGGGCCGACCATGCGCTTGATTTCTGCCGGCGTCATGGGCCGGTGCAGTGCAAGCGCGACGATCATCTCGAAATCTTCGACGCCATGGTCGACCAGCATCTCGAGGAGTACCTCGAGCATTTGCTGGCGCAGATCGGGCGTCTTCATCGGTGGCAACGGCACGCTGATGTCGTCGATGGCGATCGTGACCTTCATACCCGGCTCGAGCTGCGCGTAGAGCGGGTCGTCGTTCTCGGGATGATTCAGCGCGTAGCGAATCGCGGCCTTGCGATTCTTAATCGGCTTCATCGGTGCTTTGGGATAGACCACACGCGTTCCGACGGGAAGGTCGACGGTGATGAAATCCTCGGCGTAGTGCATGTAGCGAGCCGGCGAATCTTCTTCGATGATCCGCACGCACTGCGCGTTTTGTTCATCCTGCGTAGCCACGTTTACTCCAATCCTTTTGAAAGTGGCGGCCCGGCCTCAGTCGAGGTTCAAGATGGGCCACTGATAAGCCTTCGCCGTGGTTTTGAGACGGAAGTCGGGATTCACGGCGCAAGGATGACCGACGGTCGACAGAAGGGGCAGATCGCTCCCGCTGTCGGCATAGGCGAAGCATCGCTCGAGGTCGTATCCATGATCTCGTGCATACTGCCGCACCCAGGTTGCTTTGTGCGGTCCCGCGATCATCGGCTTACGCAGCCGGCCGGTTGCGAAACCGTCTTTGTACTCGAGACGGTTGGCGACGTAGTCATCGACCTCGAGGTATGCGGCGAGCGGTTCGAGTACGAAGTCGAGTGCCCCGGTGACGAGGATCTGCGCGTGCCCTTGCTCTCGTGAGCGCTCGATGAGCGACCGCGCACCCTCGAAGAGATTGGGTCGGATCACGTTTTCGAAGAGTTCTTCGCCGAGGACGAAGAGTCGATCCTCACTGAAGCCGGCATAGTTGCGATAAAAGGCGTCGTTAAAGAGCTTGCGGTCGTATTTGTCGGCGACCCAGTAGAGCGGCAGACTCGCGAGGAGGCTTGCCGTGCGGCTGAGTCGGTCGGTGAATCGCGGTGAGTTCACCGCGTAGTACGCGTACGCATGGACGACGTTGGTTTTGATGAGGGTGCCGTCGACATCATAGAAAGCGGCAGATTGCGCCTTCGCGACGGTCGTCTTGTCACTGGCCATTCGATACTCCATTTCACGCGGCACACGCTTGCAGACATCATCCACGAAGCCTTCGAATTGGCGTGGTTTCGCCGCGAGTCGAATTTGATAGGAGGCGCATATTTACTTGTCAAGTTGGCGTTCCGTCTGACTCGTCAGTCAGATTTCAAACTCGCGTGCTACTCGCTCCAAGCCCACGTCACCGGGCGTGATACGCCGGGTGGTGGCGCTACCCATCTCGGGACTCTCATTGTATAAGGATAGAGAGGTTCCGATCACGGATTGCGCATGGCCGCTGCGGCACTCGAAGAACTCAAAGGGCAAGTCGAGGCTCTCCTCGCGGGTGGTTCGCGCTACCAGATGGAGAAGATTGCGACGATTGGGGTGTATCTCATCGTGGTCATCGTGACCGTGGTGTGGGTCTTCATGGGGAACGACCCCGAAAACGAGCTGGGAGCGAGCTGGGGCTTTGAGACCATTGCGCCGCTGAACGACCAAATTCTCTTTCTCGAGAATACCAGCGACGACGATTGGACGGGCGTTCGAATCGTGCTGAATCGACAGTATCTCTATAAATCCGACGAAGTTGAAGCCGGCTCTCGGCTCTCGGTACGTCCCGAGGAATTCAGCTATTTCTTCTACATCCCCAGACCCTGGGGACGTTCAGGATGGGAAACGCTTTCGGACGAGAAAAAGCCCGCCGAGACCGGAGACCCACAGATGGAGGCACGCCTGCTCGAGGTCCGCGCCGACCAGGGGCGACTCGATATTGATCTCGAGGCGTCTCCAGAAAGTCCGTAACCGTGCCCATCCAACCTCTCGAAGATCGCCCCGCAGGGGTCTATATCCACATTCCGTTTTGCGAGCGACTCTGCCCGTACTGCGACTTCGCAGTTGCTGTCCGTCGCGAGCAGCCTGATGACGCCTATTTACAGGCGCTTCTTGCAGAGTTTGCTACTCGGTCCGTAGAACTCGAGGGTCGCTCGGTCCGCTCGATCTATTTCGGCGGCGGTACACCCTCTGCGTGGCCTGCTCAGCATATCGCCCGCATGGTGCGAGAAGTGCGCGCGAATCTTGGCGTCGACGCCGATGCCGAGGTCACCGTCGAAGCCAACCCCGCTTCGGTGTCTCCGACTGAGCTCGCGATCTGGAAAGAAGCCGGTGTGAATCGGGTCAGCCTCGGGATTCAGTCATTCTCGACTCGCTACCTGAAAGCTCTTGGCCGCAACCACGAAGAGCAGGATGCGCGCACGGCGCTCGCAATGCTCCTCGATGCCGGTCTCGAGGTCTCGATCGACCTGATCGTCGCAGGTCCCGGGAACGACCCCGCAGAGCTTTCGAATGATTTGAAAGTGCTGGATGATTTCCCCGAGCTTGGGCATATCTCGATCTATCAATTGGTCGTCGAGCCCAAAACAGTCTTCTGGACCCGACTCGAGCGGGACGAACTCACCTTGCCGTCTGACGACGCAGCTGCCCGCCTTCTGGAAAGTGCGCAGGACGGCCTCGCAGCCCGTGGATTCGAGCGGTATGCGGTTTCGAGTTACGCCCGGCCTGGCAAGAGGGCAAGACACAATCAGAACTACTGGACGGGCGGGGAGTACCTCGGTCTTGGTATGGGAGCGCATTCATTTTCGCTCGCTGGCCACCGCATCGTTCGCAGCGAAAATACGCGCTTGCTGGAGACCTACCTCGCCGTCGACCCTGATCGTCCGAGGGCGCATCTCGACGAGCGGAGCGAGCAACTATCAGCCCTGGACCATCTGCGGGAGCGACTTTTTCTTTCGGTCCGTTCGCTCGCCGGTCTGGATGTCGAGTCTCTGCGGAGGCAGTTCGGCGATGTTGTCGACGAATCGGTCTGGGACGAGGTTTCGTCTGTGGTGGGAACGTTCGTCGATTCGGGGCTTCTCACGCGGCGCTCGGGCATCTATCTTCCGACGCGTCGCGGGCTGAACCTCTGGGATACGATGGCCGAGGCGTTTTTTGATATCGGATGAAACGATGCACACCCACGAAATTCAGATTTATTACGAAGACACCGATGTCTCGGGGCTCGTGTACCACGCGAATTATCTGGCTTATTTCGAACGAGCACGTGAACACGTGATCGGGGCAGAAAAGCTCGTCGAGTTACTCGAGGAGGGTATCGGCTTCGTCGTATACAAGGCATCACTCACGTTCAAAGAGGGTGCACGACTCGGCGACATCATCGAGATTCGATCGAAGTACGAGCGCACGAGCGAGTATCGGGTGCACTTCGAACAGAAGGTCTATCGAGGTGAAAAACTGCTCGTGGACGGAGAGGTCGAGATGGTCTGCGTCGACACCGAGACCGGACGTTTGACCAAATTGCCTGACTGGTAGCCTGTGGCTGATTCCACGGTCTCTGTCGTCGGTCACCGTCCGAATCAGTGACAGACCGCTAGAGCTCGAGGGCTCCACCTACCCAGATGGTCACGCCGTCACCAATCTCAGTCTTGAGGCGAAACGATCCAAAGTCGGCGAGGTAGTCGAAGTTGAACTCCGAAACCCCGAGGAGTCGACTACTGGGGGTTAGGAAGTCTCCCGGGTGAGAGCCATAGCCGTAGCCCACACTGAGTTGCTCCGAGACATTGAAGGTAAAAAACGTTTTGTAGGAGACGAACGCCGAACGCATGTCGAATGACGAAAGTTCGAGCCCTTCACGAAACGCAAAAAAGTGGTTTCCGTACCCGACCCAGGTGCCGACTGCGACGTCGGCAAATTGCGAGAAGAAGACGCCCAGATCGAGCGACCCGCCGACGCGGGCTTCGGCCCCGAGTCGGCTGAACGCACCTTCGTCGAAGATCTGATAGAGGTCACCGACTCCGGCGAGCCAGAGAAAGGTCTGTGGCCGAACGCGAAAGAGGCGTGTGCCGACCAACGCCTGGTACCGCGCGCCGCTGAGCAAAACGTCTTGTACGGTTTCGGCTTCGATTCGCACGAGGTCAAAGTCGAAGTTTAGCCCGGCCTGCAGGGCGTGTCGAATGGGCGTTCCGGCTGCGGAGATGAATCCGTATGCCATTTCGAACTCGATGCCGTCGCGGTTGCGGGTCGATCGAGGTAGCGAGAGTGACTCGCCCTGTACGCTCCCGATCACGTCTAGAAACCAGGAGGTCATGAAGGTGCCGAGTCCGAGCTGAAAGACCGGGGCGGCGATGCCGGTCACAGTTCCTGCCCCCCCGTCGGCAATTACGAAAAGGCCCGAACCAATCATCGCCACGAGCCCGAAGGTCTCGGCAGCAAGGAGCGCTGTGCCGGTGCGGATGTCGCCCAGGTAGATATGGCCGACACCGTGGACCAGTGAACCCACGGTGAGCGCCATCAGCGTCGCCGAAGACGACGAGGCAAGTTGGCTGGTGTCCGCAAATACGAAACCTTCGGACTCGAGCTCTTCGCGCGACTTCGATTGAAGCACAGAGTCCGTCGTGGGGTCGAACTCCGTGCGTGGTGTGGCGATGGGAGTCGCCGCTTCGTCGATGGTTTCTCGAAGAGGAATCCTGGACTCGCGGCGCTGCTCGACCGGTTCATCCAGGGCGGGGGAAGCATCGTCGTCCGCCGATGCATCTGCCTGGGTCTCGGCATGTGCGGGCCCGGCATCTGCAGTCCTGGCGTCTGCAGTCCCGGCGTCTTCGGCATAACCCATGTCGGGATTCGAGGAACCACGACCCGCATCTTGCCCGTGCGCGAACCATGGCAGCATGATGGCCACGAAGAAGGCGGCGATGAAGTGGAAGTAGCGACTCGGCATGGATCAGGAGTAGACCGCTCAGAGCGCCGGGTCAACGCGTTTTGGTGGCTCGGGCGCGACCTCGACGTCGATGGGCCGGAAACCTTCGGTCTCAGATAGCGTGATGAATCGCACGGGTCGACGGGCCTCGCCCGAGGGCGCAAATCGCACCTTCCCGGTTGCTCCGTCGAAAGGCTGGGTGAGAAGCACATTGCGCACAGACTCAGGGGTTCTCGCCCCTCGAATTCGAGCCGTGTCGATCAGCATGCCCACCGAGTCGAAGACAAATGCTTCGAGGTCTTGAGCCGGCTCGCGATAGGCTTCGTCGTAGTTCGCCCGAAAACGGGCGCTTTCTTCATCGTCGAGCGAGGGCGAGGTCCACACAGGAATGAGGGCGCCCTGGGCATAGGCCGAGGCCTGTTTGACGAGCATATCGGCTTGCCAGAGGCTCGTGCCGAGGTAGTGAACTTCGATGCGCTTCGAGCGCTGCGAGCGCTTCTGGTCGTGGGCGATGCCCCAGACGTTCGCCGCCGCGAGAAACGATGTGAGCTCGGCAACCTTGGGAGCGGCATCTGGGATGAAGATGGCATCGGGCGCGAGCTTTGCGGTCTTGCTCGCAGCACGGCTGTAATCGCTCGATTTGCGGTTGTATTCGATGGTTCCGACGACCTCTCCTCCGAGCCCCTTGAACGCCTCGGTAAACGACCGCGCCATGCGGCGTCCATATCCAATGTCGGGATGAACGATTGCGACGCGGCGGTCGGCGTTGGTGTGGAACGCAGCGTGTGCAACGGCCCGCGCCTCGGCGTCGGCGTCGACGAAATTGCGGAAAACCCAGGCCTCGCCATCGCTATCGACTTCGTCGAGCGTGGGCATCCTGGTGGTCAGAGCGATCATGGGAATCCCGCGTGTCGTTGCCATATTGGCGAGACCACGGGCTTTGTCGACATCGAGCGGGCCGACAAAGCCAATGACGTTCGCAGCCGCGAGACGCGCAAAGATCTCATCGTCGGGCTGATTGGCATCGACGACCACGACCGTTGCCTGAGCAGGACTCTCGTCGAAGGCGTGCGCTGCGATCATCGCTCCACGCAGTGCTCGTTCTCCAACCATGCGATGCGTACCCGAGAGCGGGAGAACGACGCCGACGCGCAGTGGGCCCGCAGGTTCTCTTTCTTCGAGCGCGGCTCGTAATTCCTCGGCCATACCTCGCTCTTGGATGATCACGAGATCCGAGGCCAGGCGATTCAGCATTTCGTCGCTGAGGTCGTCGGTCGGGATCTCGCGAGTGAGGTGCCAGCCGATCGCAGCTCGCGAGAGCGGGTAC
>CAYFTY010000166.1:0-7674 GCA_964346045.1 uncultured Bradymonadales bacterium
TGTACCGATGGCGACGGATGTTGCCCGAGCGGCTGCGACAGCTCCAACGATAGCGAGTGCACGAATAGCTGCGGCAACGGCGAGATTGAGGACGGCGAAGTCTGCGATGGCGACTGCCCGACGTCCTGTGGCGACGGAGATAGCTGTACGCGAGACGTGCTCGAAGGTAGCGCCGCGACCTGCAATGCTCAGTGCTCGTATCCGAGCATTTCGAGCTGTACGAACGACGACGGCTGCTGCCCCCCCGGATGCATGGCGCAGACCGACAATGATTGCGCATGCAACCCGACTACGAGTTGTGCCGCCGAGGGCGCCGAGTGTGGCTTCATCAACAACGGCTGCCAGATGGTGAGCTGCGGCGGATGTTCGGAAACCGAGGAGTGCAACGAATCTACGAATCGCTGCGAGGTCAGCCAGGTGACGGGGCTTGCCTGCACGAGCGGCTCTCAGTGCAGCGCCGGACTTAACTGCGCGACCGAAAGCGAACTCGGCTGGATCGGTGGCTACTGCACAGATACGTGCAGAACCAATGGCGATTGTGCGGCCGACGCCCACTGCGGATTTCGAGATCGCGATGGCGAAGGATTCTGCGTGGCCAATTGCTCGAGCAATTCAGATTGCCGTTCTGGATATGAATGCTTTGACGGAGACAGAGCGGGAACGCGCGAATGTGTCCCGGTGGGTAATGGCTCGGGACTCACCGGCGACCCGTGCGACAATACCTCGGAGTGTGCCGGAGGACAGGGCAGCGTCTGCTTGCTCGAATCCCAGAGCTTCAGAAACGGTTACTGCTCTCAATACTGCTCATCGGACTCCGATTGTGCGGCAGGTGCACACTGCTCGTCCCAAATCGGCGTATGCTTCGAGACTTGCACCTCGACCTGCTCGCGCAGCGGCTATCTCTGCATAGACCGTGACGACGACGGCACGAATGAGTGTTTTCCCGGCGCGACCGGAAGCAGGGGAGTCGGAGAACCGTGCGAGGGCGTCTGGCAATGTAGTGGCGGTGAATGGGGTGACTGCATCAGAGAAGTGGTTAGCTCGCTGCCCGGTGGCTATTGCTCGATCGTGTGCGGCTCGGGCCAGGGTACTTGCCCCACGGGCAGCCAGTGCTGGTCAATCGAGGGGGGTTCGATCTGCGTCGATGAATGTCCGAATGGTTCGTGCCGAACCGGCTATCAGTGCATCGACGTCGATTCCGACAGCAGCACGCCCAACGCCTGCTGGCTCTGATTGCACGAACTCACGATGAGCACCAGGCGGCCTCAGTCTGCCTCGGGCTCATCCTCGAGCTCGGCGAGCTCTTGAATCTGAGGCAGGAGCGCCTGAATTTCCTCGGGAAGACTGCTGGGGAAAATCAGCACGTCACCGCTCTCATGACTGCGCATCATGTAGACGGCATCCCACGGTACATCGCACCAGACGTCACGCCCGTTGAACGATAACGAGGCGCGCACACCGGATTCGTCATACGAAAAATCCGGGATCTGAAAATCATGGCAGAAATTCAGGTTGAGTTGTGCATCTTCGGCGTACTGCTCAGGCACCGATACACCGGGCCGCCTTGCGTCGAGCGTGACCATGACAGTCCCGCCATCGACAAGACGCGAAAACGCCTCGAGCTTCTGCTCGGCATTTTCGCCTTCAGACGTGGCGGGCGGCGCCTTCTCGCGCTTCGCACCAAAATCTACTTCGATCACATTGTCGGGCTTCTCGTCGCTCATTGCCTCTCCAGGCACGAGACTACTGCCGGCTGCTGCCGGTTGGCAAGCAGCCGAGCAAGCGCATGACCCATATCAATTCGCTTTTTTCTAACGACTTCGTTTTTATTTTCTAAGCGAATAAAATCCATCCATCCCTAGTCTATCTAGTGTGATAACACCGAAACTCGGAGAACCAAGATGGCAAGCTTCTCATTCTCAACCAGTCCTCGAAGTCGACTCGCCGCGCTCCTCCTGGCTTTTTTCCTGGGGGTATTCGGCGTCCACCGTTTCTACGTCGGAAAGATCTGGACGGGGCTCCTGCAGCTTTTGACGGGCGGTGGCTTCGGAATCTGGGCCGTAATCGACTTCGTTCTCATTCTTCTCGGCATCTTTACGGACGCCGAAGGTCGGCCTGTAAAGCGCTGGTGACGGCCGAACGTTGCTGCCAGCACGAGACCTGCCAGGATCTTCTTATGGAAAAGAAAAAGTGGATCGTACTCGGAGTAGCCGGGTTCGTTGCCTTTGCTGCATTCGCGACCGCAGCGGCATGGTTCGTTATCGGGATCTCATCTCCTGAGCCACGAATGGCAACGGGTAACCTGGCCGGCATCGTTCAGCCTGACGAGGCGGCCGAGCCATACGAGCCGACCAGTGCCTGGATGGAAGAAGGACTCGATCTCGGCGTGACCCGATTCGAGATGGCGAGCGAACAACCCGCTTCGGCCGATGCGCCACAGACCGGAATGGATATCGACGCCATGGTGGCCAATCAGGTGCGCGCCAATCAGAACTCCTTGATGCCGTGCTACGCCCAGGTGCTCGAACAAGAAGACGTGCAGGGAACGGTGGATATGCAATTCGGAATCGCGCCGGATGGGCACGTCGCCATGGTCAAGGTGACGCGCTCGACCTTGCGTTCCAAAGAGGCAGAAGATTGTTTCGTCGACGTCGCCAGAGAATGGAGTTTCGGCGAGACCGGACGAGCCAGTCTCACCAAATTCGACACCGATTTCGGCTTTTACTACGAGTGAGAGGCCGTCACTTTTTCTTTTTCGTTTTGGACTTCTTTCCCGCACCGTGCGCCAGGGGTGATGCCGAATCGAGCCGCGGATGACCGTCCTTGAGATGGTCACGCTCGACACCCTCGGAGTCCATGTGCTTTGCCGCCTCGAAGAGCGCATGAATCGCTGCGAGCACGTCTGAAGTATGGCCCGCCTCTGAAATCGTGTGCATATTGCGGATGGGAAATCCGATCGACGTCGCAGCGGCATCAACGCTGGCGAAAACCGCAGCCATTGCATCCGTGCCGGTGTCACGACCCTTCACGACCTTCTGGTACGGGATTCCGGCCTCGGTCGACGAGACCTCCATGATGCCGTTGAAATACTCGCTGACGATCGACCCGACCGAAAGCGTGTAGCCTGCGCCCATCTTATTCGGAGTGAAGCGTTTATCACCCACCCCCGGGGCCGCCTTGTAGTCGTGGGCGACATCGACGCCGACGACAATATCGGGATTGAGTTCTTTGACCATGACGCGGCTTCCGAGTCGTCCGATCTCTTCGTACGCAGCAATGGCAAATTGCAGGCGGATTTGATCGAGCCCACCGTGCTCGGCGACCAAACGAGCAACCTCGGCGGTCACGAAGCAACCAAGCCCGTTATCGAGATAAGCGCCGTAGAACGTGTCCGGGCTAAAGCCTCGCTTGATTTCCCGATTGAGAATAATCGGATCGCCCGAGCTGATCCCCAGATCCTCGACCTGCTCCTTGGTATCTTCGCCGTGGATCTGCAGCTCGAGGTAAAGCATCTCTTTCTTGATGCCCTTTTCTCCGCTTCGCAGCGCCGAATCTGCGAAATGGATGGCACCGAGTGCTTCGACCGTGCCGCCTTCGATGCGTCGGTATTGACTTGGATCCTCCGGATTACGGCTGAAGAGAGTCACCTCGTGGCCAATCAACGTCCCGGGCAAAAACGAATCAGACTGAATCCAGATCTTTCCGTCATCTCCAATGCTGCGCACCTGCATCCGGATCTTGTCGGCATGCCCGATGATCATCATCGAGAGCATCTCGTCCTGCCCGGGATGGGTATCGAGAACGATACCGGCGTTGCCCTTGAACTGATGAATGCCCCAGCCTTCGAGCGCGAGGTCTTCGAAATGGGGCTTCAACACGCCGTAGGTCATGGCTGCTTCTAAGCCCACGGGGCTCGGCGCAGCCAGAATCTGGCGCATCAATTCGAATTGGTCCTCGGGCATCGATTTTGTCCACGGTTTACTCATCTTCTACTCCTCGCATTCATTGTCTCGACACGTAGCGTTCGCGGAGGGTATCACAACTTCCCCGATTTCGTGCACCCGAGGTTTTCAGATGCCAACTTCCATCGACACCCTGCTCGTTCACGCCGGCGAATCGTATATCGAAGGCGCCGTCACCATGCCAATTTTTCAGGCGGTCACCTACCTGCACCAGGAGGCCGAATCCTACGATTCGGTCCGCTACAGCCGCCTGAACAACACGCCGAATCATCTGGCATTGCATGAAAAGCTTGCAACGATTTGCAAGGCAGAAGCAGCGCTGGCGACATCCAGTGGAATGGCAGCCATCACGACGACCATTCTCGGACTCCTCAATGCAGGCGACCACATCGTTGCCCAGTCCAGTCTCTACGGCGGCACCTTCAGCCTGATGTTGCGAGAACTGCAGCGCCACGGAATCAGCGTCACTCTGGCAGACGAGGTCGAAGGCTGGGAGCAAGCACTCGAAGAGCGCACGCGCATGCTTTATGTCGAGTCGATCTCGAACCCGACTATGCGGGTCGGAGCGCTCGAAGACGCCGTCGCATTCGCCCATGAGAACGAGCTCTACTCGGTCGTCGATAATACCTTCGCAAGCCCGATCAACGTGCAACCCGCCGCGCTGGGATTCGACGTCACGCTGCACTCGGCCACCAAGTACCTCAACGGGCACTCCGACGTCGTTGCAGGAGCGATCGTTGGGCGCGAATCGTTGATCGCAACCCTCGGTCAGCGCCTCAACCTCTACGGAGCAACGCTCGATCCGAACGCTGCGTGGCTGCTCCAGCGTGGATTGAAGACACTGAGTCTGCGCGTAGCCCGACAGAATCAGACCGCGCTCGAGATCGCGACGCGATTGGCCGAGCATTCGCGCGTCGAGCGGGTCGCCTACCCGGGACTCGAGACCCATCCGGATTTTGCCCGAGCATCTTCGCTTCTGCGTGGAGCAGGCGGCATGCTCTCGTTTGACCTCGCCGATGCTGAGAGTGCAGCACGATTCTGTCAGCAGGTTTCACTCGCAGTCGAGGCACCTTCGCTCGGCGGCATCGAAACACTGGTGACGAGGCCAGCCACGACCTCCCATGCAGGGCTGAGCGCCGAAGAACGGGCCGCAGCGGGAATCTCGGACGGAATGGTTCGCGTCTCCACAGGGATCGAAGATGTCGAGGACCTCTGGCACGATTTCGAGAAAGCTCTCGACGCCTGAGTCGCGGCGCGATATTTCGGTTCCGGGCAATCTGCGATATTGTCGGGGCATTGTTCAGAGAGAGGGACGCCATGTCACGCTACCAGACGTCGCACCGCATTGAGGGGCCGTTCATCGACTCGGACCCCATCGCCGAGTTGATCCGGTTCTATCGCGCGAATGGATACGCTCTCGAAAAAACCACCAGAGGAGCGCTACCTGGCGGTCTGGATATGATCGATCAGCAGTCGGCGACATCTGAACCATCGGCCTCCGCGGATTCTGGAAAATCGCCGCAGGACGAGGACCCATCGAACACAACCGCTGAAGAGGCAGAAGACTCCAACGACCCCGACGCGCCGACCCGGGATGCCTTCGGCGCTGAGCACGCGGACGACGAGCACTCCGACGAGCAGAAAAACGCGGACCAAGCTCCTGAAGAGTCCACAGGCGAAGATCCCTACGACCCCGACGTGCAGGACTCCGGCGAAGAGGATTCGGGCGAGGAGCACTCCGACGACGAGGACGAAGATTCCGACGACGAAGCTGAAATCTCGAGCGATGCGGACTTTGATGAGCGCGGCGAAGAGGACTCCAACGACCTCGAACGAGACGAGGACCCAGACGACCTCGATTACGATGAAGGCTTTGTCGATGAAGAAGCCTCGGAAATCGTGGTCTCGGCCACCCTGATCCGCGGCAAGGAAGGCGCGAGCATCTGGACCTCGAATATGTCCGAACTACACGCGATTCTCGACGTCTCGCTCGAGGCAGGCGCCGTTCACGTCAACTACGATATCGAAACGACGCTGCAGCACTTCACCGATGACGATCGAGCGTTCTGGAAGAAGGAAGCAAGCAAAGCCGAGTCCTTCGTCACCGGGAAGGTCGATGCGATCATCGACTGGCGTGAAAACGAGTCGATCCGGATCGAGCGCCAGCAGCGCGACATCGTGATGTTCGGGCTCCAGATGATGGTGGTCGCAGCGATACTCGCAGCTATTCTCTACTTCGCGTTCGTTTGAGGAAACCCATGGGGGCACGACTTTCGGTCCGAAATGAAACGACCGGGCATCGCTACACGGTCTTTGTAGAGGCCGCCCCGCTCTTGATCGGACGCGCGTCAACATCTGACATTCGACTTCCCTTCCCGGTCGTTTCGAGTCGTCACCTAAGACTCAATCGAGATGATGAAGGACATTGGACCATCGAAGAGTTGGGAAGCACGAATGGAACGCTCTTGAATGGCAAACCACTCGAGCCCGGCCCGGCCACGGCGCTGACCAGCGGAGACGAGCTAGAAATCGGATCGGTATCCGTTTCGTTTTCGGACGACGCGCAACAGGACTCCGGCGACTTCACGCTGGCGCAGACCGGGACGCTCGCACGAAAGCTCGTCGCTGACGCCCTCTCATTCGAAAGCGCTGAAGATGCAGCTTTCATCGAATCAGTCGCAGGAGCTTCGAAGGGTCTTCGGAAGACCATCACCGACGACATCGACGTGCTCGTGATCGGTTCGAGCCAGGATGCGTGGCTGACGCTCCCAGATGTGGCAAAAGAGGCGGCACGGATCACGCGCTCCGGAGATGGGTTCGCGGTCCAGATTGTAGGAGAAGACGAAGACCCTCGGCCGCTCGCCTCTCGGGACCGTATCGAACTCGCCGAACACGCCCTCGTGTTCTTTGATCCGCTCGAAAGTGTTCTCGCCGAGTCACACCAGGGTTCTTCAGCGACGAAGGCTGCGGATCCGATCGAGAGCGCAGCGGCGGAGAATCAAAGCGGAGCCAGCTCTCCGAGCGACGAACGCGACTCAGAATCGGACACCGAAGGCAAAGAAAAAGGCCGTACCCTGGGTACGGCCGAGTGGCTCTTGATCGGTTTTGCATCCCTCATCGTCGTCGCGGGGATGCTCATCATGTTGACGCTATTCGATCTAATCTAGCTCAGACCTCGAGGATATCTTCCTCTTTCGAATCGAGCGCAGCATCGATCTTCTTGGTGTACTCATCGGTGAGTTGATTCACCTGCTCGAAGGCCCGGTGCATGTCGTCCTCGGTGATCTCACTTTCCTTCTCGAGATCTTTGATCATGTCGTTGGCTTCTCGACGACGATTGCGCAGAGCAACCTTGTGGTCTTCTCCCGCTCGGCGCGCGACCTTTACGAGCTCCTGGCGACGCTCCCCACTCAGTGCCGGAATCGGCACGCGGATGAGCTGGCCGTCATTCGAGGGATTAAGCCCGAGGTCGGAGGCCGCAATCGACTTTTCGATATCGGGGATGATCGACTGCTCCCACGGCTGGATTGTAATCAGACGCGGGTCGGCGATCCGCATGGTCGCCACCTGATTCAACGGTGTCATCGAGCCGTAGTACTCGACTTTGACACCATCGAGCATTCCCAGATTGGCGCGTCCCGTCCGAATCTTGGCGAGGCCCAGTCGGAAGCCGGCGGCGACGCCGCGCTCGTCGACCGGGCGCGCGAAGCCC
>CAYFTY010000167.1:0-7660 GCA_964346045.1 uncultured Bradymonadales bacterium
CCTGCCGGCCGGCTTGTCGGGGTCCCAGCCGATGCAGTTCATGTACTGGCGGGTCGGGGCTGGAGCCCGGAAGGTTCCCGAGTCGTATTCGACCGACGCCGGGGGGGCCCAGTAGAAGGCGACGCTGTTATCCCCGGCGACGTAAGAGTCCTGTTTGTTGGTGTTGTTCTGGGGCGAGCTGTCCAGCGCCGAGCATTGCCCATTCTTGACGTTGCGCACGTCGAGGACCTCCCCGCCGCTGACGTCCCCCGGGATGAACCACGGATTGTTCTTGATTCGCTGATAGAGGCCTGGTCGGCCGACCTGAATCGACTCGCCGGCCTCGGTTTGGACTTCGAGCCCCGAGTCTTGAAACGAGCCGATCCGCTCGACGTATCCCGTGCAGGTCGGCTTGATCTTGAACGTCGGGATGAAGTTGAACTGGCCGATCCGGTCGTTTTGCACCGACAGCCCGTTGTCCATCAGGATGCGGCACTGACCATCCTGGCGGGTGTAACCCGTCTGGACGTGCCGCAGAATGATCGGCTCGTCGACCGTATCGGTGCCGGTCCGGCGTTTGAAAAGGACAGTCGCCGTCTCATGGGGATACAGGTCGTAGAGGGGCAGGTTGACGTCGAAGGGAGATGGGGCCCCCGACAGGATCATCTCGAAGTTGGTTCCCAGGTTGCGGTTCACCGGATTCGGTCCGTCTCGCTGGCCGAACCCGAGGTCCGAGGTCACCGTCCCCGACGGGCCGTAGAGGCTCATGCTGTTGGTGCCGGGGTAGGCGTTGAAGACGTGGAGGTAGACCCGTTCGGGAACCGGGCCGCTGTCGCCGCAGGCCGCCGTCAAGAGGATCAGCCACGCAGTTAGAAAAGCTCTTCGGAACTTCTTTCGTGTACCAGCCATCAATCATCCCGCATGCAGTGTGGTTCAGCCCATGCCTGCTCGTCCCCCACGGTACTTAATCGAAGTGCGAACTGTCAATTTAGGTGGATGTGTCGAGCGGTTGAGAGGCTAAGGGACGGAGAGGGGAGGGAGGCGGATGGGGAGTGGGCGTTCGGAGACAAGAACTACGAAAGCCACCGCCATCCGGCGGTGGCTTTCGTGTAAAGCGGGGTGGACGAGACTCGAACTCGCGGCCTCCGCCGTGACAAGGCGGCGTTCTGACCAACTGAACTACCACCCCATATAAGGGGTTCGGCACGATGGGCGCACCTGGGATTGAACCAGGGACCTACTGCGTGTAAGGCAGTTGCTCTCCCGCTGAGCTATGCGCCCGTGACGGGATTTTTACCCGCGAAACGGATTGGGGAAGTTACACGTGGCCCCTCGTAGCGTCAAGCGAAAAGTAACCCGTCGAGGGGCGAGGATCCGTCAGTGAACTTTCTGCTCGTCGATCACCGACGGAGACGGTGAAATCCCCTGATCGAGAAGCACGTCGGGCGGCAAAAGCGGCTGCGAGAGCTGCTCCCTGAACCGCTCGGGCTCTTCGAGACGAAGTGCATGCTCGAGGACCTCGTCCATGTGCTCGACGATCTCGATCTCGAGAGATTTGCGAATGCTCTTGGGGATATCCCGTAGATCCTTTTTATTTTCCATCGGGATGATGATCTTTTTGATGCCTCCACGATGAGCTGCGAGGGCCTTCTCTTTGAGGCCTCCGATGGGCAGCACCCGACCGCGAAGCGTAATCTCCCCGGTCATGGCGACATCATGTTTCACAGGCGTTCGAGTCAGCGCGCTGACGATCGAGGTCGCCATCGTAATCCCGGCCGATGGACCATCCTTGGGAAGCGCTCCCTCGGGGAAGTGAACGTGGATATCGACCTTCTGATGAAAGTCGGGGCTCAGCCCCAGATTGATGGCCCGAGCGCGGACGTAACTCATGGCAGCCTGTGCCGACTCCTGCATCACGTCACCGAGCTTCCCGGTGATGATGAATTTACCCTTACCCGGCATCACGGTCACCTCACTGACGAGCATCACGCCGCCATACTGAGTCCACGCCATGCCATTGGTCATTCCGACATGATCTTTCTCTTCGATCTTGCCCTCGCGATGGCGCGGCGGACCAAGGTAGCGGGGTACGGCTTTGGTGTTGACCTTGAAGGACTGGTCTTTGCCGTCTTCGACGACCTTACGGGCGACTTTCCGGCAGACCGACCCGACCTCGCGCTCGAGATTTCGCACGCCTGCTTCACGGGTGTACTCGTTGATGATGCGATTGATCCCGCTCGAGGTAAAATGGACGTCGACGTCCTCGATCCCGTTATTCTCGAGCTGCTTGGGGATCAGATACTTCTGCGTGATCTGAAGCTTTTCGTAGTCCGTGTACCCCGGGATCTGGATGATCTCCATACGGTCGCGCAGTGGCGCCGGGATTCCCTGCAGGTTGTTGGCCGTACAGATGAACATGATCTTCGAGAGATCGTAGTCCAGGTCGAGATAATGATCGTTGAAGGTCGCATTCTGTTCGGGATCGAGAACCTCGAGCATCGCGCTCGATGGATCACCCCTGAAATCGGTCGACATCTTGTCGACCTCGTCCAACAGGAATACGGGATTGGAGCTCTCGGCCTTGCGGAGCGACTGGATGATCTTGCCGGGAAGCGCGCCGATGTAGGTACGACGATGACCGCGAATCTCGGCCTCATCTCGGACACCGCCGAGGCTGAGGCGTACGAATTTGCGATTGGTCGCACTCGCAATCGAGCGACCCAGCGAGGTCTTACCGACGCCCGGAGGCCCCACGAAACAGAGAATGGGCCCACGAGGTGTCTCGACGAGTGACTGCACGGAGAGATATTCGAGAATACGCTCTTTGGGCTTGTCGAGCCCGTAATGGTCGGCTTCGAGCGTCTTTTCGGCTTCTTTGATGTCGAGCCGGTCTTCGGTGTACTCGCTCCAGGGCAGACTGAGGACCCAGTCGATATAATTACGTACGACAGTGGCCTCGGCGCTCATGGGGCTCATCATCTTGAGCTTCTTGAGCTCACGACGGAGTCGCTCCTCGGCCTCGTCGCTCATCTCCTTTTTGTCGATGCGCTCTTCGAGTTCATCGATCTCATTCTTGAATTCGTTCTGATCCGAGCCGGTGTCCTTGGCTTCCTGGTCGTAGAAATCCTTCTGGGATTTCTCCATCTGCTTTTTGACGCGCGAGCGAATCTTGCGCTCTACCTGCAGGATCTCGATCTCTTCTTTCATCAAGGTTTCGAGCCGCTCGAGCCGCTCGATCGCATCGGCGGTCTCGAGGATTTCCTGCTTGTCCCGCAGCTTGAGCGCGAGTTGTGCCACAATGGTATCCGCAAGCCGCGAGGGCTCTTCGATCTTGGATACGAGGCTCAACATCTCGGGCGGAATGCGCTTGTTGAGATTGACGTAGCTCTCGAAGGTCTCGCGGACGCGATTCATGACGTCATTCGCATCTTTATCCGAATCGACGGTTTCTTTGACGCGCTCAACATGGACCTGAAAGAAATCTTCATTCTCTTCGTACGAGAGGATCTCGACCCGTTCTTTACCTCGCACGAGAACCTTTACGGTGCCGTCGGGTAGCTGGAAGAGCTGGTCGATGACGCCCACGGTCCCAACCGAGAAGATATCATCCGGGGTCGGATCGTTGGTCTTGGCCTTCTTCTGAGCCGAGAGCACGATCTCTTTATTGTTGGCCATGGCTTCTTCGAGCGCATTGATACTCTTTTCGCGCCCGACAAAAAGCGGCAGCACCATGTTGGGAAATACGATGATATCGCGCAGCGGTAGAAGTGGCGCGAGTCTTTTACTGTCAGTCGAATCCGACATGAATCCCTCGATGGGTTGGAAAGTCGGCGAATGTCAGGAGGATCATGCAGACTCAGCCGTGGTTTCCTCGAGAGGAAACTGCGCCTGGTCCGCGTCGGTGATCATATCCTCCGTGATCGTCACCTCGGTAATGTCCGTGCGCCCGGGTACTTCGTACATGTGGCCGAGCATGATGCGCTCGAGAATCGTACGCAGGCCTCGAGCACCTGTCTTCTGGCGCATGGCCTGTTTTGCCACGGCACGCAGTGCGTCTTCTTCGAACTTGAGCTCGACGCCATCCATCCGGAAAAGCCGGCGGTACTGCTTCACCAGGGCGTTCTTGGGTTGGGTCAGGATCTGTATGAGAGCATCATCATCGAGCTCTTGCAGCGTCGCGATGACCGGCACGCGCCCCACAAATTCGGGAATCAGACCAAAACGCATGAGGTCCTCGGGCTGGATGTGCTCGAGCATCTCATGCTGTTCTTCGTCTTCGACTTTGGGTTTGACGTCGGCACCGAAGCCCATGCGTCGATCGCCGACGCGTTGGCCAATGACATCGGTGAGACCGACGAATGCGCCACCGCAGATGAAGAGAATATTGGTCGTATCGATCTGCAGAAAGTCCTGTTGCGGATGCTTGCGACCGCCCTTTGGCGGAATCGACGCTACCGTGCCTTCGATGATCTTCAGCAGGGCTTGCTGCACGCCCTCGCCCGAGACATCGCGCGTGATCGACGGGTTTTCGCTCTTGCGTGCGATCTTGTCGATCTCGTCGATGTAGATGATCCCTCGGCTCGCCCGCTCGACGTCTCCGTCGGCGGCCTGCAGGAGGTTCACGATGATATTCTCGACGTCTTCACCGACATAGCCGGCTTCGGTGAGGCTGGTCGCGTCCGCGATCGTGAAAGGGACGTCGAGAATGCGGGCGAGTGTTTGCGCCAGAAGGGTCTTGCCCGAGCCGGTTGGGCCGATGAGCAGGATATTCGATTTCTGCAGCTCGACATCGTCTTGATCAACCTTGCTGTCGATGCGCTTGTAGTGATTGTGAACCGCGACGGAGAGGATCTTCTTGGCGGTCTCCTGCCCGATGACGTACTGGTCGAGCACATCTTTGATCTCGACCGGCTTGGGCACGTTGGCAACGCCCGACGAGGTATCCTCGAGCTCGATCTCTTCGTCAATGATGTTGCCGCAGAGGCCGATGCATTCGTCACAGATATAGACGGTCGGACCGGCGATCAGTTTTTGGACCTCTCGCTGACTCTTACCGCAAAACGAGCAGCATAGATTCGCGTGCCCACCAGAACCGTTTCCCTTCTTCGCCATGATCTAACCTGAGCTCCGTCTTGGCTGTGAATCGAGTCACTTCATTGCGCCCGTCCTCAGCCTACCACAATCAAACATGTGCCTGAAAATTTGAATTCCAGCTCAATCGTCGCTGGTTCTCATGACGGCGTCGTGTTGGAAGACTTCGTCGATGAGACCATACTCTTCGGCTTCCGGCGCACTCATGAAGTAATCGCGATCCGTATCTTTTCGAATCCGTTCTTCACCCTGACCGGTGTGCCTCACCAGTATTTCGGTTAACGTGTCCCTGAGCTTGAGAATTTCGCGGGCCTGGATATCGATGTCCGAAGCCTGGCCACTGAGGCCACCCATCAGGGGCTGGTGGATCAGGATCCTTGAGTTCGGAAGGCTAAGACGCCGTCCTTCTTCGCCGGCCGCAAGGAGCACGGCCCCCATCGAAGCCGCCTGTCCCAGACAGATGGTCGAGATCGGTGGCTTCACGTATTGCATCGTATCGTAGATGGCCAGACCCGCCGTCACACTCCCACCCGGCGAGTTGATGTAGAGCGATATTTCCTTCTCGGGGTCTTCGCTCTCCAGATAGAGAAGCTGAGCAATGATGCTGTTGGCGACCTGGTCGTTGACGGCCGTGCCAAGGAAGATGATTCGGTCTTTGAGCAGTCGACTGAAAATATCCCAGCCGCGCTCACCACGATGAGTCTGTTCGACAACGTTGGGTATGAACGCCATGTGTGTCCTTGAGAATGCGAAACGCTGAGAAGCTCGGCGTAGTCGTAACGTAGACATGCTTGCGAGGCAAGCAATGTAAGAATGCCGAGAGAGGGCAGATTATGCCCCGATCAAAAAGGCCCGCACATCGGCGGGCCAGTGGTCAGATGCTCGAAGTAGGGCTCAGGGTTCGATCTGAGCTTCGACGAGTCGCTCGATGAGTTCGGCCTTTTTACCGCTGACCTTGAGGTCGGCATCGCGCAGATAGTCTTTGAGGTCGGCCACGGTCTTGTCCGAAAAGGCCGCTTCGGCTGCAGAGGCGTCGTAGCCAGAAGCCGTAGAAGCCTGTTGCTCGGACTCTTCGGAAGCGTCTTCGTCGGCCGTGGCAGACTTCGCGGGTTTTTCGCTGCTGGCCGCCTCTTTCTTTTCGCCCTTCTTTTTCTCTTTCTTCGGCTCGGGCTCGGCATTCGGATCGGGCCACTCGCCTTCGACGATGGTCGCCTCGCCGAGCAGATAATTCACGGTCTTTTCGATCAGGGCTGAGGCTGCTGCCTGCTGCATACGCTCGGGCTCTTCGCCCATGTAGCGTCGCAGCATGTCGGCCGGCACACCCATCTGCGTCGCGCGACGCTCGAAGTACTTCTGCAGGTCCTCGTCTTCGACCGTGATGTTCTCTTTCTCGGCGACCGCGACGAGGAGGAACTCAGATTTGAGCTGCGACTCCCGCTCGTCGCGGATGCCTTCCTGAAAATCTTCGAAATCGAGGTCGACCTGCGAGAGGTCGAGTCCCTGTTGTTGAAGATTCTGAAGCTGCTGACGTACCGCCTGCATCGCCTGTTCTTCGAGGAATTGAGGTGGCAGCTCGAATTCGTTTTGTTCGAGAAGCTTCTCGACCAGATTATTCTCGGCGATGTGTCCGGCCTGTTGCTCTTTCTGCTCTTCGAGCTGCTTACGCACGTTCGCGCGAAGCTCGAGCGCGGTCTCGGCTTCGCCGGTCTGCTGCGCGAATTCGTCGTCGAGTTCGGGAAGTACCTGGCGCTCGACTTTGCGAATCGTGAGCTCGACATCGAAGGTGCGGTTCTGAAGCTCGGGCACGCCGAAATTCTCATCAGTCTCGACGGTGGCTGTCACCGTCGATCCGAAATCGGCTCCGATGAGTGCGTCCTCGATTCCGGGCATCGCCTCACCATCGCCGACTTTGACCTGTGCATTCTCGCCCTGGAATTGCTCGAGGTTTTCGTCGTCACCCAGCGCTTTGAAATCGAAGGTAACCCAGTCGCCACCCTCGATCGTGGCCCGCGTCTCGATCGCTTGAAATTCGGCATGCTGATCACGCAACTGCTGAAGTCGCTCTTCGAGTTCTTCGCTCGTAACTTCGACCTCGGGCTTTTCGACCTCGAGTCCGAGATATCCGATGGGATCGATCTGGGGTCGCAGCTCGAGGTCGACTGTGAACTGCAGCTGGCCGCTGCCGTTCTGCGGGATTTCGCGGACCTCGGGTCGCGAGATATGAAGTACGGCTTTGGCTTCGTCGACGATCTCGTTGATGTACTTGCGCACGAGGTTCTCGACGACGTCCTGCTGAACGGAGTCGCCGTAGCGCTGTCGCATCACACCAAGGGGAATCTTCCCTTTGCGAAAGCCCCGGATTTTGACGCGTTTTGCAAGCTTGCGCAGCTCGCGATTCACGGTCGAATCGAACTCTTCAGCCGGCACAGCGACCTGAGCAGTACGAGTGAGATCTCCAGTTTCTTCGAGTTGATACGCCATCAAGAATCTCCATCACGCGGCGCGCGGGCGCGCCTGCAAAACAAACGATGCGAGAGGGGGGACTCGAACCCCCACGGGTTACCCCACTGGCTCCTAAGGCCACCGCGTC
>CAYFTY010000168.1:0-7645 GCA_964346045.1 uncultured Bradymonadales bacterium
TGGCAAGCTGTTTGGCGACTTCGGTCTTACCCACGCCGGTCGGGCCCGTGAAAAGGAAGTTTCCGACCGGTTTATCGGGCCGCGTCAGGCCTGCTCGGCTCATTTTCACCGCCGTGACCACCTTGTCGATCGCCTGGTCTTGACCGTATACACCAGCTTTCATCGTATCTTCGAGCCCGGCGAGTCGGTCTTTTTCGCTGCCCTCGACTTCGATGTCCGGAATTCGTGCAATCTTGGCGACGACCTTCTGGATCTCATCGGCATCGATAGTGTCGGATTCGAAGTCTTCTCGGTGAATCTTGTGACGTGAACCAGCTTCGTCGATGACGTCGATGGCTTTATCGGGATTTGCGCGGTCACGTATATGCTTGAACGCCAGCTTGGCCGCGGTCTCCAGGGCGTCGTCTGTATATTCGACTCGGTGAAATTCTTCGTAGTACTTTTTGAGACCCTGCAAGATTTCCTGGGTCTCCTCGAGGGTCGGCTCGATGATGTCAATTTTCTGGAAACGTCGTGCCAACGCACGGTCTTTGTCGAAACTACGTCGAAATTCCTCATGCGTAGTCGAGCCGATGCAACGCAATCTTCCGTTCGCCAGTCCGGGTTTGAGGATGTTCGACGCGTCCATTGTTCCGCCGCTGGTTGCCCCGGCTCCCACGATCGTATGGATCTCGTCGATGAATAGGATCGCGTTCTCTTCGGCTTCGAGTTCCTTGATCACGGCCTTGAGCCGCTCTTCGAACTGCCCGCGGAATTTGGTTCCTGCGAGCATTCCACCGAGGTCGAGAGACCAGATCACGGCATCGCGCAAGACCTCGGGTACCTCGCCTTCGGAGATCTTTCGCGCCAGACCTTCGGCGATGGCCGTTTTCCCGACCCCCGGCTGGCCAACGAGCACTGGATTGTTCTTCCGGCGGCGACAGAGCACCTGAATGGTGCGCTCGATCTCGGCGTCACGGCCGATGAGTGGATCGATCTCTCCATGGGTCGCGCGCTCGACCAGGTTCGAGCAGAATTGCTCGAGCGGATCATCAGCGACCTCCTCATCGTCTTCGTCGTTGAAGCTCATGCTGCTCGCGCCTCCGGCAGTCCATGCGGCCGAGTCATCTTCCTCGTCGTCGTCGACACTGCTCACGCCGTGAGAAATGTACGAAACCACGTCGAGGCGCGTCACCCCTTGTTTTTCGAGGAAGTAGACCGCGTACGAGTCCGGCTCTGAAAAGAGCGCTACGAGCACGTTTCCACCGTCCACTTCGTCTTTTCCCGACGACTGGACATGTAGTATTGCGCGCTGCATCACTCGCTGAAAGGCCCTGGTCTGCTGCGGCTCGGTCTGTGTGTCACGAGGAACTTTCTCGAGCTTGTCCTCGAGGAATTCGTCGAGCTCACTCTTGAGCTTGTCGACGTTGGCTCCTACCGACTTCAAGATTTTGCGAGTCGTCTTGTCGAAGCAGAGTACGTAGAGAAGATGCTCGAGCGTGAGCATCTCGTGGCGGCGCTCCTGCGCTTCGCGGAACGCGGTGTAAAGCGCGACTTCGAGGTCTTTTTGAATCATGGTTTCCTCAATCTATTCGAAACTCGCGAGCCTTATTCGGGCTCCATGGTGACCATCAACGGATGACCTTCTTCGCGAGCGAGATTCAAAGTCTTCTCGACTTTGGTTTCCGCAACTTCGCGGGTGTAGACGCCAGCGATGCCGGCCCCCTTTTGATGCACGTGCAACATGATCGCAGCAGCTTCTGCAGGAGATTTATGGAAAATCGTCTCCAGAACATGAACCACGAACTCCATGGTCGTGTAGTCGTCATTCATGAAGATGACCTTGTAGAGCTTGGGCTTTTTGACCTTGCTCTTCTTCTTTGTGACGACATCTCCCTCGTCGTCGTATTGCTTTCCCACGACTGACTCCGTGTATCTTTAGGGACCCTTCAGGCTTCTAAGCGTTGGCGAACACCGACAGTCTATGCAATGTGTGTTCGGCCCGATAGCCGTCAGTAATTCAAACATAGGTTCCAAGATGGATATGCCAACTCCACTGTATGATGATCCGATCGAGTGGTTTGACTCATGGTTTTCCGAAGCAAAGCAGACGGGCATGGTGGATCCGAACGCCATGTGCCTCTCGACAGTAGACGCTGCGGGCATGCCGTCGTCGCGGATTGTTCTGCTCAAAGATTACGATCGCGACGGATTCGTGTTCTACACCAACTTGCGCAGCATGAAGGGCGGGCAGCTCAAAGCCACGGAGGTCGCTGCGCTGAATTTCTTCTGGCGCGACATGGGCCGCCAAATCCGGATCGAGGGCCATACCGAGCAAGTCGAAGATCATGTGGCCGACGCCTACTTCGCGTCCCGCGCGCGAGGTTCACAGATCGGGGCCTGGGCATCGAACCAGAGCAGCCCTCTATCGACCCGTGAAAAACTCATTGAGCGTGTCGAAGAGTACGAGTTGAAATTTCAGGGCAAAGAGGTACCTCGTCCGCCCCATTGGTCGGGGGTGAGAGTCCGGCCCGTTCGTATCGAATTCTGGCAGGCGGGCGATTATCGCTTGCACAATCGCTTCGTCTTTCTGCGGGATGCTCTCGACGGTGATTGGGACGTAACCCGACTCTTTCCCTGAACCGATTTCGTAGCGAGGTGATCACATTCTGCGCCGTGGTGATCACCTGAATAGCGACCGTGTGATGCGGTGTAGACGCTTGTAGCACACGCTGAGGGTCGCAGTTCGTCTACACCTGCGATCTGCGTCAATTTCCCGACTCCGCTTCGTCAAAAGTTTGACGCCGGAAAACCGCATGAATGCTGGCCCATCGTTGATTCTTGGGTTGATTTTGCTAGTCTGAGGATGTGGCAGACGAAGCACCCCGGAGACACACGATGAAAAGCTCGGTTTTCACCCTCACGATCCTCACCGCTCTTACTTTCTCATTCGGTTCGACTGCGGTCGCTCAAGACCTCAACGTATTCGACGGCACGCAACTCGAAGTCACGAAGGTCGTGAACGGACACGAAGTCAAAGGGCAGCTCGAAGATGGAACTGAGGTGACCGTGCGCGTGATGGGCATCGATTGCCACAGCGGCTCGCAGGGCAAGAAGGCCAGGGCGCAGGCACGCAAACTTTTACAGATGAAGCAGGTTACCCTCGAGGGCACTCGCCCCGCCTTTCCTCTCGCGCTCGACAATCACGGTCGAGTCGTTGCCTATGTTCGCGTCGAGAATACGGATTTTTCGGCATCGATGCTCGAAGCAGGTCAGTGCACCACGGCGACCTGGAGTCTTCCGCACCCTCGAAAGAGCAAGTACGCATCGCTCTCCCATTAATGAATGGCTGCGCACCAGACCTGGGATCCAAGCCCGGCAAAGAAACGCCCGGGCTTTTCTTGTCAGGGCCCGGCTCGCAGGTCGTTGGTAATCTTCGCGCCCTCGTCGAACGAAGGAATCCCGCCGGCGTAGTCGTCTGGACAGGGCTTGTCTCGTTCCCGATTTTCGTGAATACGAGCTGCGCCTCAAGCGGTAGACGCCAGGGGTCGCAGTCGCCGGCTCGGTCGTCAGACGGCCCGTTGTCGCTGACCGTCGGCGAGTTGCCAGTAGGGTACCCAGCACAATCCGAAGAGTTGCAGATCGATGTCGCGTTTGAGTGGATCGATCTTTTTCTGCGTGATCTCGTAATGTTCGGCCGAATAAGACTCGGCCAGTCGTGTCATCTCTTCTTTGAACTGGCGCTCGAGGTCTTGCAGTTCGGCATGTTCATCGGCGAGCGCCTCTTGCGCCCGATCGACATCTTCCCGCTGGCGCGACGCTCTGGATGCTTTCGACACCGAACGCCGCACCGCCGAGCGCGCAGAGCGCCCTGTGAAGGCGTCGAAAATCGACCCGCCGAACTCGAGCGCCGTGTCGAGCCCCGCGTCGCGCAAATCGGCTTTCTCGCGTGCCAGGCGATCTTGTAATTTACTGATTTTTATGCGGAATCTCTCGGTGCGTTTCTCGTACTCGGCCCTGAGTTCATCGAGCGCGTCGTCGCGTAATTCGTGGGTGGCGTCGCGGACGCGTCGAGCGAAATCGCGCTCGCTTTCGCCCGGGCGTGCCGTGAGTTTCAGTGGTTTGCACTCCTGCAAGAGATAACGGTCGTTTCGATAGACATGGTCGACGAGCGCGTCGCTCCATGCGTCATGCGATTTCTCGTCGAGTGCGACCGAGGGGCAGTCCAAAAAATGCCCGCCGTCTTCGGATGGTTCGTCGACGAAAAATCTGGGTGGATAATCGACCCGAAACGACTCGAGCCAGTCGACGGGTATCGGGCCATCGTCGATATCGGTGATGAAGCCGAACTCTCGATGTTCGGCAACGTCGTGTTTTTCGTCTTCGAAAAAAGTCCTCCCACACCCGTAGATCATGGGGCGCCATAGCAGCGTCGCCGCCTGTGGACGCACGACCCGAATCGGCATGAAAAACTCATGGACGTCGGCGGGCGCGATCGGTCGACCGGCCGAGCCCTCGATGGTCTCTTTCTTGCGCTCTTCGGTTCCTTCGGTCGCGCGAGCTTCGACCGATTCGGCCTCGACTCCTTGCATGACTCGCCGGATGTCGTCGCGGGTCATCGGGCCTTTGAGATACGACATCACCCAGCGGGTTTGGAAGACGAGGGGCTCGTCGGAATGTACGTTATGGAGCACGAAATGTCGGCTCTGGAGCGAGCTCAGCAATTCGTCGAAATCGGTGCTGGCCTCGGCGGGGTCGAGAGACGGATTTCCTTCTCCGAGACCGTCGAGCAGGCGTTTTCGATCTCGTTCGGTCTGTAGCCTGCCGATGAACCACGTACCGCAGTTCGAGAGGGCTTTATAGTCCATGTCGGCCGGATTTTGCGTGGCTAAAACCATGCCGACTCCGTAGGCACGAGCCTGCTTGAGCAGGGTCATGATGGGCTTTTTCGACGGGGGTTTTGCGACGGGCGGCAGATAGCCTGCGATCTCGTCCATGTAGATGAGAGCCCGCAGGCTCGACGAGCCCGGCTTCGTGCGCACCCAGCCGACCACTGCATCCAGAAGCAGACTCACGAAGAACATGCGTTCGGGTTCCGATAGATGGGCGATCGAAAAGATGGAGACGCGTGGCTTGCCTTGAGGCGTGTACAAAAACGTGTCGACGTCCAGAGGGTCACCTTCGAGCCACGAGCGAAACGACGGAGCCGCGACGAGGTTGTTGAGCCGCATCGCCAGACCGCCTCGTTCGCGCGGGCCAAAGACATCGTCGAGCGGCATGACTCCGACCTTGTCGAAGGGCGGCTTCTGGATCATCCGAATTAGGGTCGGCAGGTCGAGGTCGTCTCCGCTTGCCCAGACGTGCGCCAGAATATTCGAGAGCAGCACATGTTCTCCGCTCTGCAGCGGGTCAGCGTCGATGCCCATCAGGCCCAGAAGCCCGCTCACCGTGTTTTCGACCCGGTCACTGAGAAGGTCCGGCTCGTCGACGATCGCGTCGGCAGGACGATCGAGCGAAGAGAGCATCGAGACCGGCAATCCGGCTGTGGATCCGGGGGTGTAGATGCGAAAATCTGCGTGGTCGCGCATCCGTTGAATGCGCTCGAGGGTCTGTCCCCATGCCTCCATCCCTCGTTGCCAGTTCTGTGCCTCCGAGGCTGCAAATTCCTGGATCGACATCCCCTTTCGTCGGGCCTCGTCCTGGTCGACCCAATCCTCGAGTTTTTCACCGTCGAGGTCCGAAAAGCTGAGCAGAAGATTCGAGAGATCTCCTTTGGGATCGATGACGATGACGGGAATCTCGTCGATGGCAGCTTCCTCGACCAGTCCGACACAAAGCCCGGTCTTGCCGCTGCCCGTCATACCGACGCACATGGCGTGCGTCGTCAGATCGCGCGAGTCGTAAAGAACAGGCACCGTCGGCGCGTCGCTCCGGCGACCGAGATAGAAGATGCCCAGTTTTTCGTAGATATCGGGTGAAAAACTCATCGAGTTACTCTCCTCCGAGGTACTTCACGCCCGAGATGCGTCGGCCGGCCAGGTCAATTTCAATCTCGAAATTTCCGAGCGTGCTGTTCAGAACCACCGTTGCCTTGCCGGGAGCATCGTCGGCTTCGAGGTTCGCCACGTCGCCAAACTCGAGTTGGATCTGGTCGTTCGTAAGTCGGTTGACGGTCGGCGCTGCACCTGTGCCTTCGTCGTCGAGGTTGAGTCGGAAGACCGGGTTCAAAAGAGCGAGCTCTCGCGGCAGCTCGACGAGAATATCGTCTTTGCCGAGCGAGAGGTCGACATCGACCCGAGACGACGAGATCAGTCTTTCGAAATCTTTGGGCGCCATCCCCATCTGGTCGAACCACGATGTGCGTTCTCTGGCGATGGCCTCGTCTTTGGCGACGCGTTCGCTCATGTCGCGCGCAAGAGCGAGTCGGTACTGGTCGGTGTCGACCCAGACGACGGCATCATCTGAGACGAGGATCGCGCGATGCGCCACGATATCGTCGACGGTCTTGTCGGTATCCATCACGTCTTCGTTGATTTCGATGGTGCCGAAGTCGGTTTTTCCGTTGGCCTGAACTTTTGGAACCGTTTCCCCCACCTTCAGAACTTCCCAGTCGTCACGATGCATATCGGTGAATCGAATCGCGAGGAGGAGCGTCGAGTTAAAGAGCTCGCGCTCAGAGCCGTTTTCGATGACGACGTCGAGTTTCGAGCCAATGAGCGTCGGGTCGACGATGAGTCGAAGGTGCGAGTCCTCGACGAGAATCCGGTCGAAATGCGGCGAAAGGTGTCGTTCACAAAACTCGATATCCGAGAGGATGAGGTTCCACTGCGCTTGATTTCGCCGACGCGAAAAGTGGTCGAGGATCTTCTTACGTCCTTTGTCGATTTCGTCGTTGTCGAAGTGACCCCGTGCGAGCTGCAGATCAGGGCTGAAGAATCCCGCACCCAGCATCGTCTCTTGATAGCCCTCGAGGATCACATTGCCTTCTTTGGATTTTCGCAAGAATGAGCGTACCCGATAAGGATCGAGCATATCCGTGAGCCGTTCGGCCTGCTTGGGGTAGTAGGCGGCGGCTTGCTGAAACGAAAGTGCGGCTTCGCTGGAGGCACCGAGTCGCTCGTGCGCGACCCCGAGCAAGAGCAGGGCGGGTGCGGTTCGTTCTGGATGCTTTGCGATATATGCTTCGAGCTGGCGCTGTGCGTCTTTGAGGTAGTTATTCTCGTCCTGGTCGGTATCGGCGAGCTGAATCAGCGCCATGGCTTCGATCAGGTGCGCTTCGGTCTCATTGGGTGCCATTTCGGCCGCTGTGCGCGATGCCTCGAGAGCTGACTTCCAGTTGCGCTCGGCCACCGCGAGATAGGCGCGATCGCGCAGGGTCGAGAGTCGATCCCATTCGGCGACGTATTTGTAGTAGACCTTCGAATAATCGGCCATCACGGCCACGAGGTCGGCTTCGATCTCGGTGAGCTGGTTCAGCAGCCGCTCTCGCTCTTCCTGATCCCGTCGGAGGTCGACGAGAATCTGCTTGGCCTGTTCGCGATCCAGCGCAGGCGCGGCTCCGCTTGCCACCGAAAAGTCGGCTTCGACGAGAGACATCGCCGAGAGAATGGTGCGCGTGGCGGTGAAGGTCTCCTCTTGATTCTCGACCTCGGTTTGTTTGGCGTAG
>CAYFTY010000169.1:0-7634 GCA_964346045.1 uncultured Bradymonadales bacterium
GTTCCTCAGAGTCTCTCGCAATCCCGAAACCGGCGAGTTAGGATCCGTGCGTGATTACGCTCGAAGGAACATTAGAGAAGATTCGCTTCGCGAGTGAAGACGGCGCATTCGCCGTCGCGACCGTCGAAGAAAAGACCGGGCGTGAGGTCACGGTGATCGGCAACCTGCTCGAGACCAAACCGGGCGAATCGGTCGTGATGCAAGGCCAGTGGGAGCGCAACAAGAAGTTCGGAAAACAATTCAGAATCCAGACGATTCGCACGGTGCCGCCGACCACCACCGAAGGCATCAAACGCTACCTTTCGAGCGGGCTCGTCGACGGTATCGGGGGAGTGCTCGCCGAACGCATCGTCGACCATTTCGGGCCTCAGACCCTCGAGATCATCGACGCCGACCCCTCGCGTATTCGCGAGGTCGAAGGCATCGGTGAAAAGCGTGCCGAATCGATCGCCGAGGCCTGGACCGGGCAGCGCGTGATTCGCGACGTGATGGTCTTCTTGCAGTCGCATGGAGTGTCTCCGGCGTATGCGCTGCGCATCTACAAAAAATACGAGCATCAGACGATCGCAGTCGTTCAGGAAAACCCGTATCGACTGGCCGATGAAGTCTGGGGCATCGGCTTCAAAAAAGCCGACGGCATCGCACTTGGAATGGGCATCGAAAAAGATTCGGTCGAACGGATCCGAGCGGGGCTTCGATATACGCTGGTCGAGGCGCAGGGCGACGGGCACGTCTATCTGCCGCTCGATGTTTTGAAGAAACGCGCGTCTGAAATCCTGGGGCTCGGGGAAGACCTTCTGGGTGATGGCCTACGCGACCTGCGAGAGAGCGGCGCCATCGTGGTCGAGCCGCTCGAGGACGAGCAGATCGCGATCTATCGCGAAAAGATGTGGCGCACCGAGGTCGACTCGGCAAAGAAGCTATCGGCGATCATTAAGGCGCAGCGCCGCTTCCAGCCAGGTGGAGTCGCACATAAAGTCGAAGCCATCGAGGCCTCGCTCGGTATTGAACTCGCCAGCCAACAGCGGCGCGCGGTCGAGGCAGCATGGCAAGAAAAAGTCTGCGTGATCACCGGCGGACCGGGCACCGGCAAGACCACCATCGTGCGCACCATCTGCGAGCTCGCCGATCAGCTCGGCCAGTCTGTCGCACTTGCTGCTCCGACCGGACGCGCGGCCAAACGGCTCAGCGAATCGACACAGCGCACCGCAAAGACGGTGCATCGCTTGCTCGAATACAATCCCCACGAAGGCGGCTTTCAGGTCAACGAGCAAAACCCGCTCGATGTCAGCGTCTTGATCATCGACGAAGCCTCGATGATCGATATCGAGCTTCTGGCGGCCATCGTCGATGCCCTGCCGGTCGACGCGGCGTTGGTCTTCGTCGGTGATATCGATCAATTGCCCTCGGTCGGGCCGGGTTCCGTACTCGAGGACATCATTGAGAGCGAGTCGGTCGAAGTCGTGATGCTCACCGAGATCTTCAGGCAGGCTGCCGAAAGCGCGATTGTCACGAACGCGCATCGTATCAACCAGGGGCTCGCGCCCGTCGACCCGCCGCGCGTCGAGGGCAAACTCACCGATTTCTACACGATCGCAGTCGAAGACCCGACAACGGCCCGGGAGCGTATCCTGCAGCTTGTCACCGAGCGCATCCCCGACGCCTTTGGCTTCGATCCCATCGAAGAAGTGCAGGTGCTCTCGCCCATGCATCGGGGCGAGGTCGGTTGTTCGAGGCTGAACGAAGAGATGCAGGCGTCCTTCAACGACGGCGCGCCTGAGTACGTGCGCGGGAAGACCCTCTGGCGCGTCGGCGACAAGGTGATGCAGACGCGCAACAATTACGAAGAGGGCGTATTCAATGGCGATATTGGGCGCATCGAACGCATCGATAAATTCAACAAAAAGCTCTACGTCGGCTTCGAAGAAAATTCCGTCGGCTACGAGTTCAAAGACCTCGACGAGCTCAAACTCGCCTACGCCATCACCGTGCACAAATCGCAGGGAAGCGAGTATCCATGCGTCGTCTTGCCGATTCTGACGCAGCACTACGTGATGCTTCAGCGAAACCTACTCTACACGGCGGTGACCCGCGCGAAGTCGCTCGTCGTGATGGTCGGCTCGCAAAAGGCTGTCGACATCGCGGTGAAGAACGCGGGGGCAAACAGGCGATATACGAGGTTGTCCGAGAGGCTCTTAGTTTGAAGAACCACGGGCCGTGCATTTGCGGTCCAGATGGTGCATCTCAATACGTGGAGGTTTTTATGAGCCAACACGTCATCGTCATCGGAGCAGGATTCTCGGGTCTCTCGGCCGCATGCCACCTGGCAAAGGCCGGGGCGCGCGTCACGCTCGTCGAAAAGCACCAGCAGCCGGGCGGGCGCGCTCGCACATGGCAAAAAGACGGGTACCATTTCGATATGGGGCCGAGCTGGTACTGGATGCCCGACCTCTTCGAGCGTTTCTTCGCCGAATTCGGATACGAAGTCAGCGACCTCTACGAACTCGAGCGCCTCGACCCCAGCTATCGAGTGGTCTGGCCGGGTGGTGACTCGTGGGATGTGCCGGCGGGGCTCGATGCGTTGCGAGAGTTCTTCGAGCATCACGAAAAGGGCGCTGGCGCGCAGCTCGACAGGTTCATCGAAGAAACGCGCTATATCTACGAAGCGGCCTACGATGACTATCTCTTTCGGCCCAGCCTTTCGTTCTTCGAATTCGTCGACCCGCGGCTCGTCGTCGAGTTGTTTCGGCTGCGCATGCTACGCTCGATGTCGGCCTATGCGCGGTCGTTCTTCGAGCATCCACGGCTGGCGAGGCTCGTCGAATGGCCGGTGCTTTTTCTGGGCGCTTCGGCCAAAGAAACCTCGGCGATGTACAGCCTGATGAGCTACGCCGACATGGCGCTCGGGACCTGGTATCCGAAAGGGGGAATGCATCGCATTATCGAGGGGATGATGCGCGTCGCCACAGAGCTTGGCGTCGAATTTCGTATGGGCCAGCCGGTTGATGCGATTGAGGTCGACGGGGGGCGCACGACCGGAGTGCGAGTCAGTGACGAACACCTCGAAGCCGACGCCGTTCTCGCCTCGGCCGACTATCATTTCGTCGAACAAAACCTGCTCGAGTCGAAACATCGACAATACGACGAAGACTACTGGGACTCACGAACCATGAGTCCTTCGAGTCTGCTTTATTATCTGGGGTTGGAGTGCGATCTGGGAGATCTCGAACACCACACACTCTTTTTTGACGAAGACCTCGACCGCCACATGGACGCAGTCTACAAAGACCCGAGGTGGCCCAAAGCGCCGCTCTTTTATGCCTGCGCGCCGTCACAGACCGACCCGACGGTCGCGCCCGAAGGCTGCTCGAATCTCTTCCTCTTGATTCCGCTTGCCCCCGGTCTCGAGGATTCGGAGCAGGCCCGCGAAGCGATCTACGAAAAAGTGATGGTCCGTCTCGAAGACCATGTCGGACAGGCGCTACGAGAGCATATCGTCGTCAAGCGGGACTATGCGATGCGCGATTTCGTAGAAGACTACGGAGCCTTCAAAGGAAACGCCTACGGCATGGCGAACACTCTGCGTCAGACCGGTCCGCTCAAGCCTCGCCTCAAATCCGAAAATATCGGCGGACTCTATTTCGCCGGCCAGTTGACGGTGCCTGGCCCCGGGATGCCCCCGAGCCTTGTGTCGGGCGAACTCAGCGCGAACGTTCTGATGCAGGACTTCAATTCGCAGGCATCTCGTCGCGCGCGTAGTCGCATTCGATGAGTTGGCCCGGCTCGTCATCGAGGTCAGGCAGAAGATTGATGAAAAAGCCAAAGGAGCTCTTGCTCCACGAATGTCCCGGTAGACCTCCAAATCCGCATTCGTCGAGCAGCGCGAAGCCGGATGCCTCGTAGGTCGTACCTCCGCACTCCACCACCAGAGTAGTCCCACCGGCCCCGAGTCGCGCCGAGCCACTCGGGGTCTCGAGCACCTGATCATCGCTGCCTTCGCGATAGGCCATGCAGAACTCGCCATCGACCTCGACATTGAAATCGAGCTCGAGCTCGCTGAAATCGCCTTCGCTAGAAATTTGCCTGTTGAAATTCGCAACGACGTCACCCTCGGGATACACGCACGTGAGGCCATCATCGTCACTGATAGCGGTCTCTTCGAGCTCGGCCGTACACGATTGGGCTTCGGCGACGCGCGCGTTCCAGCAGAAGTTGGGATCCTGAAGCATCTCGCAGGTCAACTCTTCGGCATCGTCACCACAGGCCGAAAGCCAAAAAAGCAGCACCAACAAAGACAGGCGTTTCAATTTATCCTCCACTTGTCATTCCACGTTCGGCAGACGTAGGACGATACGTGATTATTCAACACAGCCAAAGAAGAAGGGTTAGCGTGGGACCGACCAGGGTAAACGAAGCGTGCTGACCCATTGAGAATGGCACACTCCAACGAAGTTCGGCCCCGAGACGTCGGCGGACCTACGATCACTCGAGAGACGAGTTGGCTGGAGAGATACCTGCATCGGGAGCAACACATCCGGCTTCACGGAGATCGGTCACGAGCGGAAAGAACGCCTCACAGGCTTGTTCGTCGGGCATGAGGCGAAAACACCGACTCGCCAGTTGAGAGGCGCGACCGAGCCGAGATTTGCAATCGACTCCGGCATCGATGGAACGCCGCGGCTCTTCGATTTCCTTGATTGAGGGAATGCTGGCCGAGCCAGAGTCAGCCGGGTCTTCGACCGGGGAGGCCGAATTTTCGACGCCGGGGTCGGGACTCACGGCGCTCGGCGAAGGATCGGTCTGACAACCTCCAACCAGCATAGAGCAGACAAGCCATGACGTGAGGGTCGCGTATTCTAGAAGCCTGGCCATCATTTCAGCTCTTTTAGAATCGACATTTCTTCGAGGTCTTCTTCACTGAGCTTGTCCCAGTCGAGATGTGCACGCCGTGGCTCGGCGCCTGTCGCAATGACTTTTGTCGGAGTCGCAATCACACTGAGCGACAGGTCGTGTTCGTCGATGGGAAAGTCATCGACGACCTGAGCGTCGTGCACGGTGGTGACGACGGGTACGGGTCGGTGGCCGAGCTCTTGCAGAATCGCCGCCTCGAGGTCGCTGTAGCCTTCGCCCTTGCCGCAGCGCTTGCCCGCCCGCGTCACGGCAACGCAGCCGGTCACGATGAGGTCGACCTGGGGCAAATCGTCGAGTTTGACCTCTTCGACGAATTCGTCCATGCGGCTGAGCATCGATGCATCTCTGTATGAATCTTCGGGGATCTTCTCGGGGTCGAGACGTTTGAAGCCGCCCTTGAGCCGCGGTGTCGGGATGTAGATCGTGATGCCCTTTTCGAGCGCCAGCTCTCGGACGAATTTCTGCGGAGAGTCGGGATTCGACTTGATGGTCTTCACGCCGTCAAAAATCGAATCCTCGACCAGGCGTTGTGCGGCCTCTCGAGCATTCTCGAAATTCGGAATTCGTCCCTTCACGGGGAAGGGAAATCGCGCGTTGCCCTCGTCTCGCAACATCTGCCAGACATGTTCTCGGGCATCGTCTTTGGCATCGAATTTCATGATTTCCGGAACACCGTGGCCATTTTCGAGACCATCGTAAATGAGTCATGGCCATTTTACGATCGAGCAGACATGGGTCAGATCCAGGCGTTCAGAAACTCAATTCGACTCTCGTTCCGCTCTCGATGAAGACGGCTGTCGGTTTCGAGAGCTTACCTTCCGCGTCGCGCACTTGAATCGTGTGTTTACCCGTTTTGAGAATCAACACGGTGTCGGGCGACGTCTTTCCTGTCGCGACCCCGTCGACCACGATCTCCTGGCCGGTCGCGCCGGTGACGTTGACGACACCCGGTCGCTCGTCGGGTTTGGGATTGTCATCGACGACATCTTCCTCAGGTGCGGTGACCGGCGGTCTCGTCGAAAGCATGACCTCGTTCTGAGGCGCGACCAGTCGCTTGAGGCGTCCCGCTTCAGCGAAAAGTTTCCGGGCCTTTGTCTGGTCAGGCTTTAGCTCGTATCCCACCCACCGGGCCCCGTCGCGGTAGAGTTTAGCGAGCTCGATGCAGCTTCCGGCGTGACCGGCGTTGCATTGCTCACCGAGGAACGCGACGTATTCTTCGAGGCTTTTGAGTTGCTTCGAAGCGGTCCAGAGATGCGAGTTATACGCTTCACATCCGTTGTGATGACCGCCCTCACAGGCTTTTCGATAGAGCTCGAGCGCGAGCTTTTCTTTCTTGATGACGCCGAACCCCTCTCGATAGAGGTCACCGAGCACCACGCACGAGGGCCAGTATTTCTCGTCGCAGGTGTACTCGAGCAGGATATGGGCACGAGTGGGGTTGTTTTCTTCGTAGAGAAGCACGAGCGCTTGCGCGTAACAGCCCGCCGGGCTGCCGTAGTCGCACGCTTTATCGTAGAGGTCCTGAGCCTTTGCCGGGTCGACCTCGACGCCCTCGCCGCGCTCGTAGCGGAACCCTAGATGTAGACAATCACCGGCGCTCTTGGCCTCGCATGCGGCCGTCAGCTCAGCCACCGGGTCGGTCGGAGCCTCTTGCTCAGCCGCTTTCACGTTTTCGGTGGGGTTTTCGTCATCAGCCTGAGGATTGGCAGAACACGCACCTACACTCAGCAAAAGAACCATCAGGAAAATTCTGCGCATCATCACCTCACGTTTGGGTCATCAGAAGCTAACATAGCGACATCCATGCCAACACCGGCCGTGAACAGGGCTACTGAACGTGGTCAAAAAGGCGTCGATCACCGATGTCCTCCTGCGCGGGGACGGCTTGCGAAGCAAGCAGGAGGTGGGCAAACAATGCACGCTCGAGACGGTTCGCCACTCGTGAACCGGCATCCGAGCAGCAAATCTTGCGACGCTCGAGCTTCAGCGAAAAAAGTGCGCGTATCTTGGCCCCCGCGCCGCGCATCTCAAAGGCATGCCATACGTAGAATTCAAAAACCAGACAATCGAGTGCAAATCAGGCGAACGACTTCGAGATGTCCTGCTGCGCGCGGGCTTGACGCCTCATAACGGCAACGCTCAGTGGTTTAACTGCAAGGGCTTTGGAACCTGCGGCACCTGTGCGGTGCGTATCGAGGGCGAGGTCGGACCGAAGAATGCGCGCGAGCAGTGGCGGCTTGATTTTCCTCCGCACAACGAAGAAGACGGGCTGCGGCTCGCCTGTCAGGTTCGGGTGGAGTCAGATCTGGTCGTCACCAAGTACGAAGGATTTTGGGGGCAAGATACGGACCGAGAGCGGGACTCGTGAACGTCGAGGTCTCTTTGCCGACGAGGACGTCGGCCCTACTCCGGGCTCAGCAGCGCCGCTTCGATGCACGGGTACTCACTGCCGCCGCGATTCTCGAAGACGATTCGGAACTCACCCTCGACCTCGTGTTTGAATACCTTGCCGTCGCGGATCTTCACCGTTTTGTCGCCCGCATGAAGCGTGGCTTTGAGGCTTCGGTCCATATGGATGCGAGCCTTGAGACGCGCGGGCTCATCGGTGCTCCAGCCGATGGTGGCGCTGCCGTTGTCGGGCACACCGATCTGCATGCAGCTCGGAAAATCGGGCCAAGGAAATGAAAAAGCTCTTCCCCCAGCTTGAGGAAGTGCCGGAAGGC
>CAYFTY010000170.1:0-7596 GCA_964346045.1 uncultured Bradymonadales bacterium
GAAGCCGAATTTGCCGAAGACCTCGGTGAGCGCGAGATGCAAGAGCTACGAACACTCCTCAAGCGGCGGCTCGAGATTGTCGATCAGTAGTGATACGGAAACTTCGACCAATCGGGATCACGTTTTTCGAGAAAGGCATCCCGACCCTCCTCTGCTTCAGCCGTTCGATACGCGAGGCGTGTAGCTTCGCCGGCAAAAATCTGCTGGCCGACCAACCCGTCGTCGATGAGGTTGAAGGCATATTTGGACATGCGAATGGCGGTCGGACTCTTCATACATTCACGAGCCCAGTCGATCGCCACGGCCTCGAGCTTTTCGTGCGGCACGACCTCGTTGACCATCCCCATTTGAAATGCTTCTTCGGCCGTATAGTTACGACCCAAAAAGAAGATCTCGCGCGCCCTCTTCTGCCCGACTTGCCGGGCGAGGTAGGCCGAGCCGTAGCCTGCATCGAAGCTGGCCACATCCGCATCGGTCTGCTTGAAACGTCCATGCTCGAGACTCGCCAGGGTCATATCGCAGACGACATGCAGGCTATGACCGCCGCCGACGGCCCAGCCCGGGACGACAGCGATGACGACCTTGGGCATGAAGCGAATCAGGCGCTGGCACTCGAGAATATGCAGCCGACCAAGTTTGGCCGGGTCGACGTCGCCCTCGACGTTTTCGTATTTGTAGCCGTCTTTTCCACGGATCCGCTGATCCCCGCCAGAACAGAACGCCCAGCCACCATCTTTGGGAGATGGTCCGTTCCCGGTCAGGAGCACAACTCCGACATCCGACCACTGCCTGGCGTGGTCGAGTGCGGTGTAGAGTTCGTCGACCGTCTGAGGTCGAAAGGCATTTCGCACCTCGGGACGGTTGAACGCAATCCGCACGACACCATCTTCTTTTGCGCGGTGATAGGTGATGTCCTCGAAGTCAAAACCCTCGACTTCGCGCCAGACTCGAGCATCAAAAATTTCAGAAACCATGGTCGCTCCTCGGTTCAGACGCACGAGGTCTAGCAGACTCTGACAAGAGGTCAATCGGCGCACATCGGCACTGCCCCTTGACAACGAGCTCGCGCTGGTTAACTCCAGTTCACATCAAGGAAAACCAAGGAGGAATTATGAGTGTTGCGAAAAGTATCGAAATTTCCGCCCAATCGCCCAAGAGCTTTGACGATGCCATCCAACGTGGGGTCAACAAAGCTCAGGATAGCGTCGAAAACCTCAAATCTTGCTGGATAGAAGACCAGGAAGTCTTGCTCGACCAACACGGCAATATCGACCAGTACAAGGTCTGGATGAAGGCCACGTTCGAGCTCAATTGACGAAACGCCATCTGGCGGAAAATAGGCCCGGTCGTCGAATTCGACCGGGCCTTTTCTCTGCTTGACGCTTTTTGGTCTGATCCTCGAACTTGAGACCTCAGCAAAAACATGAGGAAACCCATGACGAAACGACTGCTCGTAGTTTGTGCGCTTCTTGCGACCGGCTTCCTTGGCTGTGACGAGAAGAAATCAGAGGACGCCGCGGCGACAGCCAAAGGAGTCGAAGAGAAGATCAACAAGGCCGTCGAAGAGCTCTCGGATGAGGCCCGCTTCGACCGCGAGTACCGCAAGAAGGCGTGCGAATTTCTCACGCCGGATCTGGTCTCAAAGACCTTCGAAGTGCCGCGTGATGAGCTCAAGCAGATGAAGATCATGGGTTGTCGCTATTCGTGGGATGACAAGGGCGCTGAGCTGCGTGCGTCGCTCTCGATCCGCACTCTCAAAAACGAGAAAAGCGCAGCGCGATGGTTTGAAAACTCGACCAAAAGTGTCACCAAAGAAGAAGTGCGCGCTCAGATGAAGGAAGTGACCAAGCGCGCCAAAGAACGCGAGGAAATCGATACCGATGCTAAGAAGAAAACCGCCGACGAGCTCGGCGACATGGTTGCCGAAATGACCCCCGATGACGGCTACACTTTCGAGGACGTCGACGGCATCGGAGACGAAGCCCGACAAAACCAAGAGGATGGAACGGTCGTCGTCCGAATCGACAATCTCATCGCGCGGATTCAAGCCTACAAGGGCAAGACTTATCCGGTCGAGATCAAGCCGGGTACCGACCTCAAGAAGATGGCAGAGGTCGCCAAGAAAGCGGGCAAAGAGGCACAGAAAAAGCAGGCTCCGCAGGCAAGAGAAGACTCGGTGAAGCTCGCAAAAGCCGTGGTTCCCGAAATCGAATAGACCTGACGCCGAGACTGCATCTGGCGACCAGATGATCACTCGTCTACACATTGGAGTGATCCTAAACCGCTCATATTGCTCTTTTTTCTCATCGCTTCGTGCAGTGGCACGGCAGAGACCGAGGCCCGCCAGCGTTTCAACGGCGAGGGTAATATCGACCCCGCTCTCGGGGCCACCGAGACTGCGCCCTATCCCGCGTTCAGCGTCGACGCGGTCAATCTCATGCGCTTTGACGAGATGTTGTCCGTACACACTGCACGCCTGCTCGATGGGGACATCGGCTTCGAGATGTGAGCAGCTGCTCTTTTCTCACCCTGCTCTTTCTACTATGTTTCCGGGTCCACGGGCCCTGAGCCAAGGAGTAGGCCGTGTCGAACGAAGGCGAGAACGAATCCAAGTCGAATTTCATCCGGCACATCATCGATGCCGACCTCGAGAGTGGTCGGCGTCAGAACGTGGTTACACGTTTTCCGCCGGAGCCCAACGGATATCTCCATATCGGGCACGCGAAATCGATCTGCCTGAACTTCGGTCTCGCACAAGATTACGATGGCCGCTGCCATTTGCGCTTCGACGATACGAACCCTGTCACCGAAGACACCGAGTATGTCGAGTCCATCAAAAACGATGTGGCCTGGCTCGGCTTCGACTGGGGTGAGCACCTCTACTTCGCTTCGGATTATTTCGAGCGCATGTACGAGCTCGCCGAGCACCTGATCGAAAGGGGTAAGGCCTACGTCGACGAGCAACCTCTCGAAGATATCCGCGAGCAGCGCGGGACGCTGACTGAGGCGGGCACGAATAGCCCGCATCGCGACCGCCCCGTCGAAGAAAATCTGCGACTTTTTCGCGCGATGCGCGCAGGTGAATTCGAGGACGGCGCGATGATTTTGCGCGCCAAAATCGACATGAGTTCGCCGAATATGCTCATGCGCGACCCGGTCCTCTATCGCATCAAGCATGCGACGCACCACCGGACCGGCGATGAGTGGTGTATCTATCCGATGTACGATTACGCCCATTGTCTCGAGGATGCCTTTGAAGACATCACTCATTCGATTTGCACCCTCGAGTTCGAGAATAATCGCGAGCTCTACGATTGGGTGATCGAAGAGACGGAGGTCGAGCATCAGCCGCAGCAGATCGAATTCGCGCGTCTGAACCTCGGCTACACGATCATGAGCAAGCGGAAGCTCCTGCAGCTCGTACAGGAAAGGCATGTCGACGGCTGGGATGACCCGCGCATGCCCACGCTCGCCGGGATGCGTCGACGTGGCATCACACCGAGCGCCATCCGCCAGTTTGCAGACACGATCGGCGTCGCCAAAGCCAACAGCATGGTCGATGTCGGGCTGCTCGAATATTGCATTCGAGATGACCTGAACCATCGGGCCAAGCGTGTGATGTGCGTGCTCGACCCGCTGAAGGTCGTGATCACGAATTATCCCGAGGACGAGGTCGAAGAGCTGGAGTGCAGCTACTGGCCCGAGGACATCCCGAAAGAGGAATCTCGAAAGGTGCCCTTTTCGAGGGTGATCTACATTGAGCGAGAGGACTTCATGGAAGATCCTCCCAAAAAGTTCTTTCGGCTTTCGCCCGGTGCCGAGGTGCGTCTTCGGTACGCGTACTACATCACCTGCGAGGAGGTGATAAAGGATGACGATGGCAACGTCGTCGAACTGCGCTGCACGTACGACCCGGCGACTCGCGGCGGATGGAGCGACGATGGTCGCAAAGTCAAAGGAACCCTCCACTGGGTGTCCGAAGCCGGTTCGACGCCGGCGACGGTGCGCCTCTATGATCGACTCTTCCGCGCCGAGCGCCCCGATGCCGATCCAGACCGCAGCTTCGTCGAGTTCCTGAATCCCGAATCGCTGGTCACACTCGAGAATGCGCGCATCGAACCGAGCGTCACCGACGACGAAACCGGCACGCGGTATCAGTTCGAACGGCAGGGCTACTTCATCAGTGACGTCGAGGACTCTTCGCCTGACGCCCTGGTCTTCAATCGCATCGTGACGCTCCGTGATTCGTGGGCCAAGGTCATGGCCAAACTCGAGGACGACGAGCCCGAGATCGAGCAGCCAGAGACCCCGACACGGTCGAAATCAGACGACCGACCAGACCGTAAGACGAAGACCGAAATCCGAGAGGAGCTGCGGGCTGCCAATCCCGAACTCATGCGCCGCTACGAGCTCTATAAAGACGAGTGGGAGATCGATCCGGACGACGCTGATGTCTTGAGCGGCAGCCTCGATCTCGCCCGCGACTACGAAGCGATCGTCGATGCCTACGATGACCCGCAGTCGGTCGCGAATTGGCTTTTGAACGAGCTCGGACCCCGCATCGACGAAGATGCCACATTCGCGACGCTGACCATCAAGCCAGCGCAATTCGCCGAGCTCATCAAGATGGTCGACGACGAACGTGTACCGACTGCGGCTGCCCGCGAAGTGCTCGAGATGATGCTCGAGAGCGGTCGCGATGCCGGGGTGATCGTCAAAGAAAAGGGACTCGAAAAGGTCAGTGACGAAGGTGCGCTCCTCGAGATGATCGACCAGGTGCTCGAAGAGAATCCAGAAGAGGTCGAGCGCTATCGCGGCGGAAAGACCTCGCTCCTCGGTTTTTTCATCGGCAAAGTGATGCAGGCCAGCCGCGGTACGGCGGATGCCGTGAAGGTGCGCGAGCTACTGCAGGAAAAACTGTGAAATGAGCCCGCCGCCGGTGATCGGCGGCGGTCGCTGCGACTATGCCTGAAAGGAATCTTCGACTTCCATCACCGAGTGCCCCAGCTCTGTCAGGGCATCTTCGAGGTACTGCGCGGCAAGTGGTGTGCCCATGATGTAGTCGGCGGTGCTCTTACCTGCACCCTCCCGCTCGGCCGTCTCTCGAATTTCTTCCCAATCGTCGGCAGAAAGTTCGTCGCGGCCCAGCCACATGAGTGCTACGAGATCGAGCTTCTCGTCGTCGTTGAGATTTTTGAGATACGCTTCGAGTTCGCGATTCGCGCGGTTCGACCCTGATTCGAGCGCGACTACTTCGCCGTCATCCATCGGGTTTCCACCATCATGAAGACCGGATGAGGGAACTGTTGCTTCATATTCCTTGAGAAGCGTTGCGATATAACCGATCTTCTCGAGACCGATGTCGAGTGTTGCATCATCCATCTGTGACCTCCGTTGTATTCCTAGTGACGAACCAAAGTTATTCATGAAAGACCATCCTACAAGCCACAAAGTTGCAGCCGTCGCATGGCTCCTCATCTCGATGCTCTTGATCGGTTGTTCCGACAATGCCTCTGAGGATACTCCCGATGCGGGAAGCACAGTCGATACCGGCCCCGACATGAGGGAAGATGCCGCCGACGCTTCGGACCCGGGACTCCTCGCACTCTCCGTCGATGAACCTGGGCCCTACAACACCGGTTATCGCACCATCGAACATACCTACGAGGTCTCACCGGGCGAGAGCAGGCAGATCCTGGTGAATATCTGGTACCCGACCGAAGAGATCGAGGGCACATCAGCCCGGTATCTCGGGGTTATCCGCGACTCGGACTCCTTCGCCGACGCCAGCCTCGCACAAAGCCCCTGGTCGGACGGTAGATTTCCCGTGCAGGTCTACTCCCACGGTGATCAGGGCTTTGGAGGCACAGCGGCCCAACTGATGCGCCATTTTGCAAGCCACGGTTGGGTCTCGATCGCCCCCGATCACACAGGCAATACGCTCGACAACAACCTCGACCCAAGGCCACCGGCCATGCGTATCTGGCGATCACTCGACATCTCCGCATCGATCGATGCTGCCTCGCAACTAACCGGCGAGTTTGAAGGAGTCTTGCGCACGGATCAGGTCTTTATGAGCGGTCATAGCTTCGGTGGATTTACGGTATGGGCGAGTGCCGGTGCGTCGTTTGATTCCGGCGCCGTCAGCACTCAATGCCAGCTCGACGCGATGCCCCTCTGTACACCTGAAGAAGTCGGTATCTTCGAATCCGGCGTTGTCGACTCACGACTGGTAGCGGCGATGACCATCGCGGGAAACTACCGCGAAGCGTGGTTCGGAAATGACGGATTCGAAACCGTCGACATCCCGGTTTTTGCGCTCAGTGGTACAGCCGACCCCCGCGGACATGCCGAGGAGTTCGAACTCATCGATGGGGTCGACCTCACGTGGGTCGATGTCGAAGGAGCATGCCACGAATCATTCACCTTCGGCGGCGGATGTACGACGATCGAAACCGAAGAAGCGTTCACGATCGTCGACGCTTACGCGCTCGCGATGGCCCGCCATTACGTGCTTTCGGATGAGTCTCTCGAGGTGCTCAATCTGCTCTCGGGCGAGACCTTTCCCAATGAGAAAGTCGAAACATTCCGCGCGAAATAGTGCTTATTGCCAGAAGTGAACGGGGACAGCTTCGAACCCCATCGTCACCGAGAGCTTCTGACACTCGCCTTCGGCATCCGGTTCGAGATCTGCGACTCGCTGAAGTGCCTGAGCAGCCACGTCGAGAAGCTCGGTTCCATCTTCGATATCTCGGATGATGCCGAGAAACTCATCGACGACAATTGCCCCACTGATGAAGCCATGGAGCGAGCCATCTTCGGCTTCTTCATAGCGGATCGTCGCCGAGTGAATCGTGATATCGAACTCGTAGCGGTCGATCTGCATCGGAACCTCGAGCCCGAATTTTCCGGCGTCGCGCATGCCGTTCGGAGCGAGCGCCTGCTGCATCGTGACCGTCGGAGCATCGTCTCGACGGTCGAGGGTCTGACCACTCTCGATCAGACCGTCTGCGCCAATCGACGGCTCACCTTCGGCTCGTCCCAGCGTCAGCGCTGACACGCATTCTCCCGCTTCATCTTCGAAGGCGTCGCGCTCTATGACGAGAAGAACCGATCCCGTATTGATCGCCCGCTGGACGGCGCTCTCGACGGCCTCCTGTCCACCTACCACCTCGAGAGCCGGCAGAAGCTTTCCGAATTGATTATCGATCCCTTCGAGTCCATCGACCGACTCGAAATCCGCCTGGTAACAGCTTGCTTCGTCACTTCGATCGCTCACGCGGTCGTCGATATTCAAACCACGAGTCTTGCCATCTTCGTCGAGCCCCACGAATCCGAGGTGTCGCACGACCACAGGTTGCGACGCTGCCTCACAGGTGGCCGCCTCTTCGACCGGTGGATTTGAGGCCTGCTCGGCCTCGTCCACCGACCGGTCGACGCATCCAGCCATCAAAATTGTGACGAGTGCCGCGACGACGAGTTTCACGCTTCGATCCCTCCGATCGAGTCCGTCGCCCGACCCTCTTCGGCTCCAAATTCAGCAAGGTTCACGCCGAGGGCCCGAACCATCGTCAGAAGTACTCGCGTAGAATTTTC
>CAYFTY010000171.1:0-7595 GCA_964346045.1 uncultured Bradymonadales bacterium
GGGCGCGTGCAAGTGTACGATTCGATGTGATTGCGATCGAGTGGCCACGCGGCGGTGAGCCACAGCTCCGGCATTACCCGTGCGTATTCGATGCTCGGGGCCGACTCAATTAGCGGGTGATTCTGGCGGTGCGTTTTTGCTTCGCGCTTGCTCGATGTAGCGGTCGTAGTCGACTCGCTCGAGGGTCGAGAAGGCTTGGTCTCGCATCATGAAGAGGGTGGGGTCGGTCTCACGTCCTTGCTCATCGAGCCGCGAGGGCGCCCCCTCGATCACGAGGACGAGATCTCCCCAACGCTCGACATAGACACGTTCGTTGGCCTTCTCGCGGAGCAGGCAGGTGGATTCTCCGTACTTGCCCTCGGCATTTTCGACCGAAGCCGTTGGGAAGCGGACCCCAAAGGTCTGCACCACTGCGTCGTAGTATTCGGACGCTTCTTCTTCAGAATCCCAGACCGAGAGATGGGAAAGCAAAACTCTGTCGTTTCGTTCCCAGGCGAGCAGTCGGTCTCCATCCCATCCCATCGAGGCACTCGACGGATCTGCGCCTTCAACCTCTGCGAGGTGCTTCTTGAGGTAAAGATGAACCTGAAATTCGCCCATCACCGTATCGTAGATGCTCTTCCACTGGTCCGAGAGAACGTCCTTCTGGGGAGCGTAGCGCAGAAATACGGGCGAATCTCCGGCCACGTAACGCTCGGGATGCAATATCTGCTCGGTCGACACGGGAGGGTTGTCGTAAATGGCGTCGATCGCGTCCCATGATTTTTGAATCCGCATCATCACGATAAAGCGCATTCCGGCGAAATATGGGAACATCAGAAGTTCGCGGAAGATGGCGGGAGCCTTACCCAACGCGCTCTCGGCGACACTTTCGGAACCCATGCCCGGGGCTCCTCCCATCATGCTTTCGATAGCGGTGAGATCGTCGAAGTTCAACCTCTTGAGCATCCCGGCGACCAGTGGGATGTCCACGACCGAGGTTTTCCCGGGTTGCGGCAGCGTGCCGGATTCGTAAAGAGAGAAATCGAACATCACCACGGTTGCATCGCCCTCGATCAGTGCCGATCGAGCCAGCGCAAAGTCACCGTTTTCGGTCGACGAAAAGGGGGCCTGCAGCGAGAGGATATCGAAGTGTTGGTCCTGGATGCCATGAAAGAGTTCGTGAGCCATCGCCGGTCGCTGGAGCACGAGCGGGATCCCCTGCATGACGTAGAGCTCTTTGGTCTTCTGGTCGTAAAATCCTGCAATCTGTTCGGTGAGGACGTCGAGAAGCATTTTTTTGTAGTCGAGGTCTTCGGGGATGAGGCCCAACCGCGCGAATACCTCTCCCTCAGCGGCGATCTGATCGTCGCTGACCTCCTCGGCCAGCTTTGTGATCAAAACGTCGCGGAGTTCATCTCTACGTTTGATTCCCTTCTTGATGGGGGCTTTGAGTTCGAGCCCACGAATCTCGGCTACCTGCTCGGCGATTTCGACTGCGGTATCAAGCAGCTCTTGTTCTTCTTTGGTGAAGCCCTGATCGAGACGCTCTTCCTGCTGCTGGCCGGAGACCGGGGCCGCGAAAGCGGCGATGGCCAACATGACTGCGAGGCTGACGATGGTTCTCATACTCTCCTCAGAATACCGAGACGGAAATCCGCCGCTATCGTACGCGAATTTCTCGGTCGATGCATCCGAGACTGCATGTCGTTCTGAGGGGCTTTCTGCCTCGCTCCATCGCGGATCCCGAGAAAGATGTAGACGATATGCGAATTCTGTCCCATCATTGGAACGACGGTCGTAGCCGCGGCCGATCTTTGTTTTGCAAGACGACTCCATTGGACGGAGTCGAATACGGAAGGAGTGATTGTCATGAAAATTCGTCACCTGTTGGTCGCAATGCTCGCAATGTTCGCCTTTGGTTTGGCAGCGTGCGGAGGCGGCGAGAAGAAAGCAGACGAAATGCCCGACGAAACCGCAGCCGAACAGGCTCCTGCTGACGAAGCACCTGCTGAGACTGCACCTGTCGAAGAGTCCGAGCCCGCGCCTGCCCCTGCTCCTGCAGAGGATGAGGGTGCCATGGAGGAAGACGGTATGATGGACGAAGAGGGTGCCACCGAAGAGGGTGTCGAGTAAGCCTTCATTCTTTTGCGCTTCGGTAAGGGTCAGGTACGTGTACCTGACCCTTTTCTAATACTGAGAACGACTTAGCACGATCGGTCGATCCGCGGTTGTAGGAGCCTGGTGGATGGGTTATCGTTCGGAAGCTTCTGAACAAGTCGAAAGAGGAATGCATGAAGCGCCAAAAACGTAACTGGTTGGGTCTGATGGTCTCGGGCATCCTCGCCCTGGCTTCATTGGTGATTTTTACGGGATGCGCAGACGATCTTTATGCGTCGTGTAATCTGGCTTCAGACTCCCAGGATGCTGCAGTGCGGTTCTGCGGAAGCGATGAAGGTGGAACGGATAAAAGCTGCGTGGTCGAAAACCAGGCGCAGTGCGATACCTTGATTTGCGGCCGGTTCAATGGCTCCGACCCGTTTTGCACCAAGAGATGTTCGAGTGATGCCGATTGCCCGGCGGGCATCTGCACCGAATTCGTGTTTCAGTCCGGCGTGAATTATTGCGTCGAAGAAGCTCGCCTCTGAAGGTGAGGCAGCACCTTCGCTACACCGAAAAGAGCCATGGGGTGGACGAACCGAAAGTGGCGCTATTGCTTCACTTTGGGCATGGTGAACCCATGAGAATTCTTGGGCAGGAGCGCTTGACGCCCATAGGGCGCTCGGGTAGCTTATCGTCTCAATCATGAATAGGTTCCAGGAATACCAAATGTGGTTCAGGACGAGCGCAGCGCGGCCGCTGTCGCCGGCGATTCGGTCCTTCTCCATCGACTTCAGCCTGGCGAGGATGTGTTGAGAAATCGATTCTGGAATGGTCGAGGATTCGCGAGCGCTCTGACGGTTTTTGCAGTGACGTTACTGAACGTCTCAATCTCGGAGCGTGATGCTCACGCGCAAATGACCTTCGGCGAGGAAGAAGTCGAGTCGGTCGAAGAGGTGAGTCCGGTTGCGAAGTTTCTCGAAGAAGGAAAGAAACTCTACAACGACAAGAAGTACACCGAGGCGAGCCTCCTCTTCCATAAGGTGATACAGGAGCCGGATGTGTCTGCGGAGCCTTTCAAGGCCGAGGCACAGTATGAACTCGGGAAGACACTTTTTCGCCTCGAACTCTATCAGTCGGCGCTTCAATTTTTTGGGCAAGTCGTCGATCTCGGAAATGCACATCCGTTCTTTTTGCCGACCCTGCGGGGGCTCGTGCTTCTGACGGATGTCGTTCCCGAAGATCCGATCCTCATGGAACGACTTGCCGAGTACACCGAGTTCTACCCGGCTGAAGTTCCCGAGAAATATCGGGACCGCTTTGCGTTCCTCGTGGGACGTCACTTCTACAATATCGCAGATTACGAGCGTGCTCTGAAACTTCTGGGGAGTGTATCGACCCGCAGTCCTGATTATCCGAGGGCGCGATACATCCTTGGTGTATCGCATGTCGGAAATTACGACGCGGAGCCAGCAGTACAGGCGTTCAAAGAGGTTCTCCGATTCCTCGTGACCAAGAGCGAAAACGAGGGGCTGAGCGACGCCGAGCAAAAGCTCCTGGACCTCACCCGTCTGGGAATGGCTCGTGTCTTTTATTCCACCGGAACATACGACACCTCGCTCAAATACTACGGCCGAATCGAGCGGTCGTCCGAATACTGGCCCACCGCGCTTTTCGAGTCGAGCTGGGCCTATTTCCAGATCGATCTCTATAATAAAGCCCTCGGGAATCTGCTCACGATCAACGCACCGCACTTCGAGCGAGACTACTTCCCCGAGGGGCCGATCCTTTCGGCGGTACTCTTCTTCTACAACTGCAAATACGACCGGGTTCGCTACGTTCTGGAAGATTTCCGCGACGTATACGTTCCCATGAAAGACGAGGTCGATGCAGTGGTCGCAAAGTACAGCGATGCTCCCGACCAGATGTTTGTCTGGTTGGAGGAGCAAAAGAGTGGTGGAGACACTGTGGGGCTGACCCGCGTCGTGAACCACGCCCTCGATGATAAAGAGATCAGGAATAAGATGACGCTCATCGATATCGTGACCAAAGAGCGCGAGCGTCTGGGAACACTGCCGGATAAATGGAAGCAGAGCCAACTCGGAGAGCAGCTTTCCAATGATCTCGAATTGGCAGGCAGTTTTGCCCGAGGTGATACCGGGGCGCTTGCGATCCAGAGACTCGAGAGAGCGTCCCGAGAACTCGGGAACCTCATCCTCGAAGAAAAGGCGATCCTCTTCGAAGTCGCACGAGCCGAAAAAGGCGAGATCGAAATGGATCTGCGGTCGAGTCTCGTTGTGGAAGAGAATGTAACCGGCAAACCGGATGTCGAGGTGTCGGATGAAGAGTTGTACTGGACGTTCGAAGGAGAATACTGGCGTGATGAGCTGGGTTTCTACATCTTCAACGTCAACTCCGAGTGCAAACGCTGATCGGAGTCGAAATACGCCGTCTTTGCGACGGCAAGGAGCTACATGATGAGCGCTATGAATCCATGGCCACGTCGAACCTTTGCGATCCTCATTGCGGCGCTGCTCGCGCTACCCGCCTCGGCGGCCTTCGCGCAGCAGGCGGAAGAGGAGAAACAAGAGATCGCAGTCGAAGGCGCGGGCGAGATCGAGCAAACCAAACGCCCGACGCTGGAAGACGAACGCACCGGTCCTGCAAAGACCAGCCTGGTTGAAGAAAAGCAGGTCGAAAGCGTCAAAAAGACCGACGAGGCGATTCAGAAGCTCAAAGAATTGCTCCAGGCAACTCCGCGCGACAATCCAAAGCGAGCGGAGTTTCTTTTTAATCTTGCTGAAATGTACTGGGACAAGTCCCGCTACTACGAGCAGGGAGCATTCCAGAAACAGGACGAATGCTACCGCCTGCAGGACGCTGGTGAGAAAGGACGCGCACAGGGCTGCGAGCAGGGCATGAAAGACATGCTCAGTGAATCAAAACGATGGCGCGAAGAATCCGTTCGTCTCTACGTCGAGATCATCCGGAATTTCCCGACATTCAAGAATCTCGACGAAGTGTATTTCTATCTCGGCGCCAACCTGATGGAGGTCGGCAAGAAGAAGCAAGCTCTCGACTTCTTCCGACAGCTCATCGGTGAATTTCCCAAGAGTAAATACGTTCCGAATGTGCTGCTTGCCTTCGGCGATTATTATTTCGACAACAACGATATGAAGTCGGCGCTCAAGGCGTACGATCGCGTGAGCGAGTACAAGCGCTCGAGCGTGTATCCGTACGCGCGCTATAAAGCAGCGTGGTGTCACTTCAATCTCGATCGCAAAGACAAAGCGCTCGACGTCTTCCTCGATGTGTTGAAGATGGCCCGAAACAGCAAATCGGGCACTGCGAAGGGACTTTTGCGGCAGTCGCGCAAAGATATTGTTCTCACCTATTCGCACGTGGGTTCGCCGAGCAAAGCGATTCGTTTCTTCAAGCGTATTGCCCCGGAGCGTGAAGATTGGCTCTCGATGGGAGAGCGCCTCGCAGTGCTCTATGCCGACAAAGGTAAGCCGTCTCAGTCGACAAACCTCTACCGGGAACTGATCAGCCTCAATAAGACAAGCGTCAAGACCATCGATTACCAGTACGAAATCGTCCGAAACACGACGACCATCAACTCGTACAGCGAAAACTCGGTCAAAGAGCTGGTTCGGCTGATGAAGCTCGTTCAGATCGCGGATCAGGGTAAGTTCAAGGATCTCGAAAAAGAAACCTACGCCAAGCAAAAAGCACGGGTTGAGACTCTCATCCGCTCGTGGGCGATTACGTACCATCGTGAGGCTCAGAAGACGAAAAATCCTGACCTCTATGCAATGGCGTACTTCCTCTACAAAGAGTATCTGGACAGCTTCGAGCTTCCGAAGCACCAGTACAATATGACGTTCTTTTACGGCGAGCTTCTCTACAAGCTGCAGAAGTGGGATGAGGCTGCTGGTGCCTACGAAAAGGTGCTCGCTCTCAAATCCGAGGGCAAGTACACGAACGAGGCGGTCCACGCGCTCGTGCTTTCGTACTTCAAAATCGTCAATACGTCGGAAGAGCAGGCAAACCTTCAGGCACGAAAGGACGAACTCCTCAAAGAGACCGAAGAGGGTGAGGACGGCGAAGAGTCGAAGCCGCCGCCCATTCCTGAGCCGCGACCGATATCGGATCTGCACAAACGGCTCATCAGCGCATGCGAAAAGTACGTGGAGCTCAATCCCAAGGGAGATCGCATCGTCGACGTGAAGTACACGATGGCTCGTACGTACTACGACTTCGACCATCTGCCCGAAGCGATCACAGGCTTCAAGGACATTGCCTACAACCACAGTGACCACCGGCTCGCCGTGATTGCAGCCAACCTACATCTCGATGCGTTGAACCTCCTGCGAGATTACGATGCCCTGCACACGGCGGTCGTCGAGTATCTGGATAAGGCGCCGATCAAGGATGGACCCTTCATCGAAGATCTGCAGGCTCTCAACGCCTCGATTCGCTTCAAGAAATGCACCGTGCACGACGAGAATGAAGAGTGGGGCAAAGCAGCCCAGTGCTTCGTCGACTACTACCGGGATTTCCCGGAGTCGGAACTCATCGACAAGGCACTCTATAACGCTGCGCTTGACTTCGAGCGCATGAAAGAACTCGGAAAGGCGATCCAGGTGCGTATTTTCCTGCTTCAGGAACGGCCAAACTCAGAGCTTGCCCCGAAGACCCTCTACAATATCGGCGGAAACTACCACGCACTCGCTATCTACAGTGAGGCGGCGAAGTTCTACGAGCTCTACGCCGAGACTTATCCAAAGCGTGAAAATGCCGAAGTGGCGCTCGCCAATGCCTCCACGTTCCGACAGGGCCTCGGCGAGTTGGATAGGGCGGTCGCCAACTACGAAAAGTATCTCGACCAATACGGCAAGCGTGACATCGATAAGTCGGCCGAGGTCTACTACCAGATCGCGAAGATCTACGAGCAGCAAGACAAGACGCGGGATGCGTTCGACCAGTATCAGTCATACATCAAGCGCTTCGGCAAGAAAGGGCCTAAGGACCGGTACCTCGAAGCCCATGTGAAAGTCGGACTCTATCACTGGGATCGCAAAGGGAAGCGCAACCGACGCAAAGCTCTGAGCTGGTTCAAGAAAACGCTCAAAGAGTTCAATCGTATGAGCAAGGCCGACCAGGAGTCGATGACGACCGGACGTGATGCAGCCGCGCAGGCGCGCTTCATGATCGGTGAAGATGTCTTCGAGGACATGACTGCCATCAAGATTGATTCGTCGAACGAGAAAGAGCTCAAAAAGCGACTCAAGAAGAAGATGGAGGTGGCTCAGGAGGCCAAGGAGATCTTCGAGTCGGTGATTCTATTCGGTCGTCCTGACTGGGCGATTGCTGCTCTCTATCGCATCGGTGCGGGTTTCCAGGATATGGCGAATAACATTCGAAACAGTCCTCCGCCCCCGCGACTGACCTACGATCAGAAAGAGATTTATCGAGGTATTCTCGAAGACCAGGCAAGCCAGGTGGAGACCCTT
>CAYFTY010000172.1:0-7579 GCA_964346045.1 uncultured Bradymonadales bacterium
GGCGAGCATGATCAACGTATAGATCTGGACCAACGAGGCGCCGTCGGCACCTTCAAAGACAAGGGGGGTAAAAAAACCGCCGATCGCCGCAATGCAAGATAGGACGGGCTGATTCTGGCGTAGCGCGAGTACGAAGCCAAGCATCGTCGTTCCGATCATGGCCGCCAGCGCCACCATCCACGGCATCAATTCGTAGAGCGTATTCGCCGCAAAGATGCTGCCGTAAAACGTGGCGACCGCCCCGCCCATCAAGACCGATCCAAAATCGGGATTCTCATCACGCTGATGAAAGCCCGCCCCGAGCAGTGAAGCGCCGGTCACAAATCCGAGAAGCACGCGTATCGGCTCGGTGAGCCAACCCTGCTCGTAGCTGTATTTGAGCAGGAAAGCGACGCCCAGAAGCACCAGCCCGACTCCGATTTTGGTGATCAGGCTCTCGGGACTGAAATCGAAAAGCGGTTGGGCGGGCGAATGCTCGGCCTGGTGGTTCGCAGTCGGCTGAGACGCCCCGGGCGAAGGCGCTGGCGTGCGCGGCCCCTTTGCCTGAACCTTTCTGACTTCTTCGCGCAGCTCTCGGACTTCGCCTTCGAGACTCGCAATTCGTTCTTCGAGCTCTTTGCTCACGGCATCTCCTCGTCGGGTTTCTCGCCATGGAGACGATGCAAACGAGGTGCCAACCAGCTCGGGGTGCGCTCACGGAGTCAGGCGTCGGCGACGAACTCTTTGAGCTCGGCGAGCTCGACCTCGAAGCCGCCCGAGATGATGGGGAACCGGCACCAGGTCTTGGGGTCGAGATTCTCATCGTCGACGTGAAAACTCGGAGCATATCGCTCCCGCTTCCACTGATTTCGACACCAGAGTCGAAAGAAGCGCTCGACGTAGATGCCCAACTCTTCGATGCCATACGCGGGGTGCGTCGAACGCATGTATTTAAAGACTTCGACCGGCGCCATCTTGTCGCGAATGGCGAGTTTTTCGATGGCGTCGAGAAGCTCGTAAGGCATCAGATCTCCCTCGTCGGTCTGCTCCTCTTCGAGCGGTCGCAGCTCGGCCGTGGGCACCTGCACGTTGACGGTCTCGAGCGAGGGCAGCGCGTCGTGTCCCATCGGGCCGTACTTTTCCATCCACTTGAGCCAGCGGCGCAGAAACGCCTTGTCGATGCCGGCGATGGGTGAGAGCCCGCCGCAGGTATCGCCGTCCATCGTCGTGTAGCCAACTGCACCCTCGGACCGATTGCTCGTCGCAAGGAGCAGCGCATTGCGAATGTTGGCGAACATCCAGATGCTCGGCCCTCGAGCACGGGCCTGGATATTCTGCAGGGTGATGTCGTCTCTTTCCCAGGTCAGCTCGCGCCCGATGGCCTCCTGCACCTTTTCGACGTAGGTATCGACGAGCGCGTCGACATTGAGCACGTGAAAATCGGCGTTGATCGACTCCGAGACCGCTCGGGCTGCATTCTCGGTCGTCTGAGAGCTGTTGCGTGTCGCCTGATAGACACAGGTCAAGAGGTTACGCACGATGTCTCGAGGGCGCGTCGCGCCGCCGAGCTCGGGCATGTAGCTGAGCTTTTCGAGGAATCCGTCGCGCCCGAGTTCTTTGACTCCCATCTGTACCATCAGCGCGCATAGCACAGCCGTTGCCGCCGAGTCGGCACCACCCGAGATCGAGACGACGAATCCGCGTGAGTAGCTCTTGCGAAGGTAGTCGAAGAGCGCCAGCGAAATGGCACGCGAAAACTCTTCTTCCTTGAGCGTTTCGCTCGACTCCCACGGCGATGAATGGTCGGTGACTGGCTCGGGATCACGCTCAGGCCAGTCGAAATCGACATCGACGCGGTCTTCTCGCTCGTCCTCGACCCGCGGGATGAAACTCACGGTCCGAATGCGGTCGACCCGCGTCTGATCGATGTCGATCACTGCGGTCGTCAGCAGGTTGTCTCGAAACGAAAGGCGTGGCCCGGTGGCCACAAGCTGGCCTTTGGTCGCGATGATCGCTCCACCGTCATAGACGACTCGGCCAGCGTCGTTTCCGAGCAGGTTCGTGTAGATGTAGGTCACTCCAAACGCTCGCGAGCCCTCGGTGACGAATCGCTTGCGAACGTCCAATTTACCGAACGCAAAATGGCTCGCGCTCGGGTTCAGGATCACATCGACTCCCTTTTCGGCGAGGTCGCTTCCCGGTCTACGTGCGACCCATGCGTCTTCACAGATCTCGAATCCGATACGAATACCTCCGACGTCGAAATAGAGATCTCCGATCGGATATTCGCGCCCGTCTCGCAGGATGGCGCCGTGCTGATCGCGGGGCCAGGCTTTGAACCATCGCGGCTCGTAATGAATCCCGTCTCCGGCAAGCGACTGCTTGGCGACAAAGCCGATGAGTTCGCCGTCGACGGCGAGCGCGGCCGCATTGTAGAGACCATTATTGTAGGTCAGCGGCAGGCCGAAGCTCACGATCATATCTCTGGTGTGCTCGACCAACTCTTCGAGCATCGCCCACGCCCGCTCGTAGGTATTCGGCGAATGGAAGGCATCCTCGCAGCCATAGCCGGTGATGCACATCTCGGGCAGGCAGAGCAGACTGACGCCCTGCTCGCGCGCCTGCTCGATCGAGCGCAGCAGCCGCGCCTTATTGCCTTTCCAGTCGAGTGGCGTCTGGTTCATGACGCCTGCTCCAACTTTGATCAATCTCATAGTGCCTCTTACGCTGTGCCGAAAACACGATCGGTCCTGCACGTATAAGATGCAAGATATCGGGCTTGTTCCTCAAAGCAGCTGCATCGATACTCATCGTGTGAAGTATTTTGCCCCGATGTTGACGATCCTGGTATCGATGGGATGCCATGCCGTAGGCGACTTTCCTCCCGCTCCGGCCGCCAGCGACGAGGGCAGCCAGACGCCCGTCGATCTCGGCGATGCCGAAGTTCTCGATGCCGAGTTTCTCGATGCCGAAGCGGATGCGTCCGCACCTGAAGACGCGTCCCAAAGATGCGGGACGCCCATCGCACCGCAGGGCCCCGAAAGCAGCCTCGGCCGCGATTACGGTGGGCGGGTCGTCGCTTCCGATGCCAAACGTAACATCGAACTCGTTTCGCTTCCGCATGACGATCACACCGATATCGTTTTCGGGTGGTACAGCTTTGTGGAGTATCATCTGTATCGCTTGCACCCGACCGGGAGCGGCACTACGACTTCGTTTCAGGTGGTCGAGCCCGCCCCGAATTATTTACGCGAGGACTTGCGCTCGCGCCCCTGCAGAACCAGCTCGCCGTGGGTCTTCTACGCTCGGAATGTTCGGATGCCGTCACACGGTCCCATGTCTTTGGTTTGCTCGATCTCGATGATTTCGACCGCGATCTCGCTGCCTTCGAGGCGGATTGCTTCGAGGCGCCGTCTCTACCGACGATTTCTGGCGGATATAACGCCTTTGATCAGACGAGCACACCCCCCGTCTGGGCCTGGCTTCTAAGCGGTGCCGGCATCGCTACGATCCAGGATCCTGACGACGCTCACACCTATGAGGAAGACCTCATCGTAGCCTCAGAAGAGATCTTCGAGACCACGCCGATCAAATCGGTCTCGACCACGGGAAGCCTGGTCTTTTTTCACGCGGCTGACGTCAACGATCAGAAAGGCCTGCGATTCATGAATACACGCTCCGAGGGGCCCGGGGTGATTGGCCGACTCGAATCTGCCGCGATTCCCGTGCTCTTCGACGTGATTCATCTGCGAGACGAAATCTATCTGATCTCGGCACCTACCGAGCCGCCCTCGGTGACAAGCGTACAAGCCTATCGGTATGTGGCGAGCACCAACGAACTCGAACCCCTGGGGGGCAGGGTCATGCTGCCGGGCGCGATGACGGAGGCCTCCAAAGTAGCGCTGGCGCCTTTCCGCGATGGGTTCGTCGTGCTCGAATGGTTCGAAAAAGCGGGTGACAACGATGCTGTTTTGACGCCTTTTGACCTTTCTCTCGAAGGGACGCTTCCCGAGTACACGAGGCGATCGCGCTCGACGTGGTCGCGCAGCGAGCAGGGTATTGGCGACGTCGAAGTCGTGGCCTACCGCGAAGGGTGTGACCTGGTCATCGCATCGCTGGTGATGACCGGACAGATTGCGACCGAGCATGTGATCGACATCGAGTTCACCCGATGGGTCGACTATGCTGGTGGCATCGAATTCGACTGACGAGTATGCTCGCGGACATTCCGCGGCGCCTCTTCGAAGCAACAAATGGCATCCCTTCGTCTATACCGAGTTGACCTTTGACGAATCGATCGTGGTCGGGATCGTCTATACGTCGTGGCGCGAGGGATGCGATCTCGTCGTGGCCGTCGCGCGTCATGCAGGTGACGCCTCGAGGCAAATGGAGGTCTTCCTCGAGTGGGTGCGCTATGAAGGCTATTTCTGATGAGAAAACTACACTGGGTCACAATGGTTGCGGGGCTTTACTTTGCCGGCTGTCATGCCCTGAGCGATTTCCCGCCCCTTGATGGGAATGAGCCGCTCGTCGACATGGAGCCCGCAGACGCAAGTTCCGATTTCGATGCGACGGTCGATCTCGGTGCCTTCGACGTGGGCCTCGATATTTCTCCCGACCTCGATGTCGGGGAGACCTGCGGAGAGTTCAAACCCCCGCGGTCAGGGCTCGTTTCGGGCCTGAGTCCTCTGAATTTGAATGGAAGCGCGGTCGAATCACTCGCTTTCGTCGCGGCTGTCGCCGAGCCACGGCAGAAACTCACATGGGCGATTTCCGCCAATGGGCAGCTCGAGGCGCGACAGCTCGATGAGATCGACTCCATGATCAGTCCTTCGTCATTCGACTTGAGCCTCCAGCAGGCCGGGCCGATAAGCCTGACGCGGGGTTTGGCGGAGACCTTCTTCATCGCCGTCGGACTTTCCGAAGCCGATTGCTGGCAGGCGTACACGGGCTCCATCGAGTTCAATCAGTGGCAGAATATCAATCTCGGGTTTCCTTCAAGGTGCAGTCAGGAGCCGCTCTCGTTCGTGGCGATTGCGGGTGGTTACAATCCTCTGGAAAGCGAGGAACGGGCAGCCCTCTGGGTGAGGGCCTCGGACGTCGAAGACCTCGTGATTTCGAGCGGTGTGACCCTGGGTGATCTGGAGTCTCCGCTGGCGGTCGAGATTGCGAACTCGGTCGAGGTATATTCGACGACGGGCGATCTCATCTTTTTTCGTGGCGAGGAGCAGAAGTTCTACGCGTGGGATGCTCATCAACCCGAGATTTCGAGGATTTTCGAGGATACGGGGGCTGCTCCGTTCGAGCTGCCTCTGGGGGCGCAGCCATCGCCCCATGTCTTCGACGTCGTGCACCTCGAAGGCAATCGCTATCTCTTTGCCATCATTCAAAGTGGCGACTTGAAGATTGTCGAAGTGGTCTACGAAAGCGGCGCACTCAACACCCTGAATACGACGACAATCGGGGCCAACGAGCCCCGGTGGCCCACGCTCGCTCTTGCCCGCGATTATATTGCGTTGACCTATTTCGACACCTATCGAGCGAACGAAAGCGGTCGTGTCTATCAACTCGCTACGTGGAGTGAGGGCGATGGATTCGAAACGATGGGCGAGGCCTACGAGACGTTTCGCGACCCCGCCTCGGTCAAAGCCATCGATTCGGTCGCCATGCGTAATGGATGCGACCTCGTCGTTTCGGTGGTGGAGGTCTCGGGAGCCGGGTCGCTGATCTACCAAGTCGATTTTCCCGTCTGGGAGAACCTCTACGAGACGCCCTAGATCCCATCATCGATCGATTTCGAGGCTCTCGAGAACCGTCTCGCCTTCTTCGGCATAATCGGTGGGGACGCGGTGGAAAAAGTCATACACCGGTTTGATGTCGCTCTGCGAGAGCTCTTCGACGGTCCCGACCGCCTGGATCTTGCCGTCGGCAAGCATCACGACGCGATCGGCGAGTACTTTGATCGATTCGAGCTCGTGCGTGATGATGATCATCGTCATTTTGAAGAGACGCTGAAAGCGCCGTAGTGTCTGGTCGAGCCCCGCTGCGACCACAGGGTCCAGACCCGCCGATGGCTCGTCACAAAAGACGATTTCGGGGTCGAGGATCGACGCCCTGGCGAGTGCTACACGCTTTCGCTGACCGCCCGAAACATCAGACGGCAGACGGTACTCGAGGCCCTTGAGCCCGACGAGACCGAGGCGCTGTCGCACCATTTCTTCAATGACTTCGTTGGGTAGATTCGTGTGCTGCCGAATCGGCAGCGCAACGTTTTCCATATTCGTCATCGACCCAAAGAGAGCGCCGTACTGAAAGAGCATCCCGGTTCGCCGCAGGACCTTGCGCTTTTCGACCTGGTCCATGTCGTAGAGATTGTAGCCGAGCAGACGGCAGTCGCCCGAGATGGGCGGGAGCAATCCGACCATCGTCTTCAAAAGCGTCGATTTTCCCGAGCCCGAGCCTCCGAGAAGCGCAAGGATCTCGCCGCGTTTCACCTCGAGGTTCACGTCTTCTAGGATCACGGCGTTGGGTCCGTAGCCGCAGTCGAGGTTCTTACACGTAATGACGACTTCTTCTTCACTCACAGGAAGGCTCCGACTGTGGTGGCCATCGTGTAGAGGCTGTCTGCAAGGATGATCAGGAAGATACTCGCAACCACGGCACGCGTCGTGGCGCGTCCAACACCGCTTGCGCCGCCTTTGATACTCAAACCAGTGTAGCAGCCGATGAAACTGATGATCATGGCGAAGACGACACTTTTGGAGAGACCATTGATGAAGTCCCCAAAGGTGACTGCCTTGATCGTTTGTTCGATATAGGCCGGAGCCGAAAAGTCGAGGATCGTCATTGCGATGGTCATGCCGCCAAAGATGCCGATGAAATCGCTCATCAAGGTGAGCATCGGCTGCACGAGTATCAGCGCGATCACGCGCGGCAGAACCAGATAGCTCAACGGGTCGAGCCCCATCGTCTTGAGGGCATCGACTTCTTCTTTGACGGTCATGGTGCCGAGCTCGGCCGCGATGGCCGAGCCGCTGCGACCCGACAACATGATGCCGGTGACGAGAGGGCCAAACTCGCGCACCATCGAGACGCCGACCAGATTGGCGACGTAGATATTCGCGCCGAACTGGCGCAACTGGTAGGCCGACTGAAACGCGAGGATCAGACCGAGCAAGAAGCTCATCAGACCAATGATGAAAAAGGCGTCGACCCCCATGAGGACGGCTTGCTCAATAATGCCACCTTTTGGCATCTTTCGCTTTCCGCGCGCCGCCATCCACGCTGTCTTGATGGTGTCGAACGCAAGCTCATTCAGCCGCAAGAACTCTTCATAGAGATCGTGCCAGGTATCGCCAGTGCGCTCGAAGAATCCGGGGTCTTCGTGCTTGTATTTGCGCCCGAGATGGGCGGGCATCATGTTCAGGGATTCTTCATGCTCCGGGCCTACATCGACAGCCACGAGTTTCTTGCCGGCGTCTTCAAAAAACTCGGTCCCCAGCGAAAGCGTGGCGATCCCGGCCGAATGTAAAAAGCCCAGCTCGGAGAGGTCGACGACCGCTCGACTCACCGTCGAGTCGCCCGCAAACTTCTTGAGAAC
>CAYFTY010000173.1:0-7556 GCA_964346045.1 uncultured Bradymonadales bacterium
CCATCATGGCGATCGGAGCGACGAGCTCACCGCGTCGAAATTTTTTCAGTCCTGCCGCACATCCCGCGACGAGCAGAGTCGGTGTCGTCATGATCACGAGCAGCAACATGACGCCCGCCCCGTGGATCGGACTCGCCGTCGACGTTGCGATCGAGAGCACCCAGAACATCAGCATGCAGGGCAGGAGCCCCATCAACACGCCCGTGAACACAAAGCGGGCAATCCCGTTCGATGGACCCTCGCGACCGATGACGCGCAGCCATCCGCCGAGCTTCTGACCGGCCAACTGCGAGAGCTGCGATGCCTTTTTCGAAACACCGCTGCCCAGAAGACCGAGTTGGCCAGCGGCCACCACGATCAACACGACGGCGAGGATGATGCCGGCGACCTGCGTAAATCCGCGGATGCTCTTTTCGAAGGCCAGCCCGAGAAAACCCGCTGCCGCGCCCAGGGCGCCGTAGGTCAGTGCCCGCCCGAGCTGATAGGCGAGCACCCGGGATGCCCGGGTGCGCAGCTGCTCTGAGCGCCCGCCGCGCACGGGTACTGAGGAGGTGATCCCGGCGATGATCGGACCGCACATTCCACCGCAGTGGAAGAAGACCCAGATCAAACCGATCGAGAACACCTGACTGTAATACGCTTCGTACATCGCACGCTCGCGAAGAGTCGGGCGTGTCCAAATACAAGTTCCGTACCAACCCGAAAACCGGCATTCGAGGGCATCAATACTGGCGTTCGGTGAATTCTGTGAGTCACGGTTTGCGCATAAATTTCGTGGATAATGGCTCGGCGCAAAAATTGCGTAATTCCTTCGTGAGTTCAGTGTTAGAGAGCAACGCGCAAACCCCCTTGGAACGACTGGAGATCCGCGAAAATCACCCGCTTGAGGCCATGGTGGCACGCGTCTTGAGAGGTACCTGCCCCGATCAAGGGAGCGCTGCACCTTCACGGACTCCCCGAACATGGAAGATGGATAAGGAGAAATCGTGAGTTCTTCGGCTAACGCGGGCGATGCCCCGCAGGGATTCGAGAAGGTCCTCTACGACGATAAGGTCGTCCGGGCCTTCTTATTCGCCACCGTCGCGTGGGGAATCATCGGGATGCTGGTGGGCGTCGTGCTCGCCCTGCAGCTCGCATGGTGGCCCGCCAACCAGACCGAATACTTTACATTCGGTCGACTTCGCCCGCTGCACACCAACGCAGTGATTTTCGCTTTCGCCGGAAACGCCATTTTCACCGCGGTCTATTACTCGACCCAGCGGTTGTGTAAGGCCCGGATGTTCAGCGACAAGATGAGCTGGTTCCACTTCTGGGGCTGGCAGGCGATTATCGCGTCGGCGGCGATTACCTTACCGCTCGGCATTACCCAGAGCCGCGAATACGCCGAGCTCGAGTGGCCGATCGACATCGCCATTACGGTGGTGTGGGTCGTCTTTGCCGTGAACTTTTTCGGGACCTTGATCAAGCGTCGCGAAAAACACATCTACGTGGCGATCTGGTTCTATATTGCCAGCATCGTGACGGTCGCGGTCTTGCACATCTTCAACAACCTCATCGTGCCGGTTGGGCTCTTCAAGAGCTATCCGGTCTTTGCAGGCGTTCAGGATGCGCTGATCCAGTGGTGGTATGGACATAACGCGGTGGCGTTCTTTTTGACGACACCCTTCCTGGGCTTGATGTACTACTTCTTGCCCAAAGCTGCCGACCGACCGGTCTTCTCGTACAAACTCTCAATCGTCCACTTCTGGTCGCTCGTCTTCATCTATATCTGGGCGGGTCCGCACCACCTGCACTATACGGCGCTGCCCGAGTGGGCATCGACGATGGGCATGGTCTTTTCGGTGATGCTCTGGATGCCGAGCTGGGGTGGCATGATCAACGGTCTCTTCACGCTGCGCGGTGCCTGGCACAAGCTGCGCGACGATCCCGTCCTCAAATTTTTCGTCGTCGGTATCACCTTTTACGGCATGTCGACCTTCGAGGGTCCGATGCTCTCGGTGAAGATGGTGAACTCGCTGAGTCACTACACCGACTGGACGATTGCCCACGTCCACAGTGGCGCGCTCGGATGGAACGGGTTCATGACCTTCGGCATGATCTACTGGCTGCTGCCGCGCCTTTGGAAGAATGGCGCCTACTCCAAGAAGCTGGCCAACTGGCACTTCTGGCTCGGTACGATTGGCATCCTGGTCTATATTGTCGCGATGTATATGGCGGGTGTGACGCAGGGTCTGATGTGGCGTGCATTCGACGACACCGGTCGCCTCATGTATCCGGATTTCGTCGAGACGGTCGTCCAGCTCATCCCGATGTACTGGGTGCGCATGGTCGGTGGATGCCTCTACCTCGCAGGCGTTCTGCTTTCGGCCTACAACATCTGGCGCACGATCCGAGGTAGCGACGGAGCCATCGACGATACCGAAGCGACGGTCCCGGCACCGACCTGGCGCAAAGACTACGCCGACGGTACCGACGGCTCGATCCGCGAAGCCCGCACCTACGACCAGTTGCTCTTCGGCCTCGACAAATACGTCAAGGAAGGATGGCACCGAGCTCTCGAGGGTTGGCCGATGCTCTTCACGGCGCTCACGACCGTGGCGATTCTCATCGGCGGTATTGTCGAAATCATCCCGATGATCCTGGTCAAATCGAACGTGCCGCGCATCGCGACGGTCGAGCCCTACACGCCGCTCGAACTCGAGGGCCGAGACATCTATGTCTCCGAGGGCTGCTACAACTGCCACTCGCAGATGGTCCGCCCGATGCTCCACGAAGTCGAGCGTTACGGCGAGTACTCCAAGCCGGGCGAGTTCATCTACGACCGGCCGTTCCAGTGGGGATCCAAGCGTACCGGACCCGACCTGCATCGCGTCGGCGGGAAATATCCCGACCTCTGGCACGTCCGTCATATGGAGGATCCGCGCTCTACGACTCCCAATTCGGTGATGCCGCCTTATCCCTGGCTACTCGAAAAGGAAGTCGATTTCGAAGCCCTTCAGGGCAAGCTCGAAGCGCAGATGATGCTCGGTGTTCCCTACAAGCCCGAAGAGGCCGAGAATGCGGCCAATATCGGACGAGAACAGGCGCTCGAGATTGCCATGAGCGCAGCCAACGATAAATTCCCCGAGCTCGGGCCGGACGCTTCGACAGAAGCAAAGACCGAGCGAGAGGCACAGGTTCAGGCCTACATCGACGAGCTCAAAACCAAAGAGATCGTCGCACTCACGGCCTACCTGCAGCGTCTCGGTGTCGACATCAAGAAGTCGCAGGAGGATGCAGAATGAAACGTGAAGTCATGGAACACGCCGGCCTCTCCATCTTTGCCGAGGTCGGCATCATACTCTTCCTGGTGGCATTCCTGCTGATTCTCGTGCGGGTCTTCATCATGAGGAAAGAAAAGGCAGACGAAATGGCCCATATCCCTCTCGAGGACGGAAGCGATTTTGATGCCAACGATTTTGACGGAAATGAGGTGACCGCATGAGCACCCAAGACGAATATCCTGACGTTCTGACGTCGCATAGCTACGACGGAATTCAGGAGTACGACAATCCGATGCCCTTCTGGTGGAAGGCCATCTTTGTGCTCTCGATTGTGTGGAGCGGCTTTTACGTCGTCGCCATCGAGTTCGGCTACATCAATAAATACAAGGGCAACCTCAACGAAGAAGCCGAGGCCATCGCCGCAGTGCGCGCCAAAGTCCAAGACGAACGCCCACCGGTGACCGATGAGGTCCTGCTCGCGGCGGTCGACAATCCCGAGATGCTGGCGCAGGGGCAGAAGCACTACACCTCGACCTGCGCTTCGTGCCACGGCCAGAACGGCGAAGGCCTGATCGGCCCGAACCTCACGGACAAATTCTGGCTGCACGGCGGTGGAGCCATGGATGTGTGGCAGGTCGTCGACAAGGGGGTCACGGCCAAAGGTATGCCCGCATGGGGCCCGATTCTCGGCCACGACGGGACCGTCGCAGTGAGTGCCTACGTCGTCTCGCTACGCAACACGAATGTCGCGGGTGGAAAGGCGCCCCAGGGAGAAGTCTGGGGAGACGATGCCGTCGAGGATCTGGAGGGCGAACCGACCGATCCTCCCGAGGGACTTACCGAAGGTGATCCCGGGCTCGACAGGGCCGAGCCGGCCGAAGTCAAGGAGGCGCCTGCCGAAGGCGCGCAGTAATCTATGAGCGACCCGAATATTTTAGAATCGCCTGAAGATGTTCTTTCGACCTTGCACTCGGATGGTAGCCGTCGCTGGCTCTACCCGGTGCCATCGAAAGGACGCTACTGGAAGGCCCGGCTCGTCGTAGCGTGGGCACTGATGGCCATCTTCATTGGACTGCCCCTCGTGAAAATTGGCGGAAAGCCCGCCATCTTTCTCGATGTGATGCAGCGCGAGTTTACCTTCTTCGGGCTTACGCTCTATGCGACCGACACCTTTCTGCTGACGATCTTTTTGATCACGTTTCTCATCGGGATCGTGCTCTTTACCGCGCTGCTCGGCCGTGTCTGGTGCGGCTGGGCCTGCCCGCAGACCGTTTATCTCGAATATGTCTTCCGGCCGATCGAGCGGCTCATCGAGGGTAAAGAATCCAAGCGTCGACGTCGCGACGAAGGGCCTCTCACCTTTGACAAAGCGTGGCGAAAGACCATTAAATTCATTGTCTTTGGCGCCATCTCACTCTTTCTGGCGCATACCTTCGTCGCCTATTTCGTGAGCTGGGATAATCTCATCGAATGGATGACAGGGCCGCCCACCGAGCACTGGCCTTTCTTTGTGATGATGGCCGTCACCAGTGGCCTGATCCTATTCGACTTTGGTTATTTCCGTGAGCAGATGTGCACGATCACGTGCCCCTACGCGCGGATCCAGTCGGTGCTGCAGGACCGTGACTCGCTGATCGTCAGCTACGACCCAGGCCGTGGCGAGCCGCGTGGACGACGCAATAAAGAACAACGCAAACAAGAAAAGCAAGGCGTACACCTCGACCTGGGAGATTGTATCGACTGCTACGCGTGTGTTCGCACCTGCCCGACCGGCATCGATATTCGCGACGGTCTGCAGATGGAATGCGTCGCATGCACTCAGTGTATCGATGCCTGCGACGATATCATGGACAGCATCGGTAAGCCTCGTGGCCTGATTCGATACACCAGCGAAAATGCGCTCGAAGACAAGGAACCCCGCATTGTGCGTGGGCGAACCGTGCTCTATTCGGTGATCTTCGCCGTGCTCGCCTCGAGTCTGGTCTATATGTTCCAGACGCGCGGCGCCGTCGAGGTCAACGTCGGCCGTGTCGTCGGCGCACCGTTCTCGGCGCTCGGCGAAGACCAGATCATGAACCGCCTGCGATTCCGCGTACAAAACCGCGCAGCAGATCCTGCCGAGTTCACGATTTCGGCCATCAAGCCCGAAGGCACCGAGGTCAAGCTCGGCGGTCTTCAAACGCTCAAAGTTGCGCCTGGTAAAACCGAGCGCATCGAGACATTCGTCGTTGTTCCCAGGACCGCGTTTTCGGACGGTCAGGCCGAGGCGACCTTCAAAGTGAGCAGCGAGGGCGGCCTCTCCGAAGAGGTCGATTTCACGCTGCTTGGGCCGTAGGAGGTCCACATGCTCAAAAAAGTACCACCGCATATTTTCTGGCCCGGACTGGTCGTTGCCATCCTCGGTATGAGCGTCACTGCCAATATCTGGCTGCTCTACAACGCGCAGTCCGACGGCGGCGCTCAGATCATCGACGATTATTACGATAAGGCGACCGCCTGGGACGAAAAGGTCGAGCTCGACGAAGTGTCGGCTCGCAAAGGCTGGACGGTCGCGACTACGGTCGGAGGCCTCGAAGAAGGCCAGCGCCGCGTCACCTTTGCCGTGCGCGATCGTGCGGGACAGCCCGTTCAGGGTCTTGCCGCAAAGGCGACCGTGAAGAACCCCGTCAAGATCGACGACGTGACCGAGCGCGAGCTCGCTGAAAATGCGCCCGGTGTCTACATGGCGCTGATGCCCTTCTCGCGGGCCGGGCTCTGGGATATCCACTTCACGGTGGGTTCGGGCGAGACGGTCTTTTTCCACGAAACTCGCATCGAGGTCGATCAGTGACCGTGCGCTGCGCACACTGCGGGGACCGCGTACCCGAAGGAGGAAGCACTCCCGGGGTGCCGACGTCCTCGTCGGCAAATGAAGTGCCGGCCAACCTCGCGTTCTGCTGCACCGGCTGCGAGGCCGTCTACCACGCCATCCACTCTGCAGGCCTCGAGCATTTCTACCAGCTCGGGGAGGGCGAAAAACCCGAACTCGACGAAGTCGTGATTCCGGGACTTGCCCCGGAAGTATCTGCCGAACACCAATACGATCAGCTCCAGCACCCCGAGTTCCTCGAGCAGATTCAGTCGAATCCCGACGGCACCAAAGAGGTCGAACTCTATCTCGATGGCGTTCACTGCGCCGGCTGCGTATGGCTCGTCGAGCGAATGCCACAGGCTGTCGACGGCGTCGTCGAATCGCGGCTCAATCTCTCTCGCGCTCGACTCAAAGTACGCTGGCGCCCGCAAGAGGTCGGCGTAAGCGACGTGGCTGGATGGCTCAGCCAATTCGGCTATGTGCCGCATCCCGTCGATCACCAACGCTCGGGCAAACACTCCGAAGCCGAACGCCGCATGTTGATGCGAGTCGGAATCGGCTGGGCGCTCGCGGCGAACGTGATGCTCCTGGCTGCCTCGCTCTACGCGGGTCTCGACACCTCGACCGAAGCCGGTCTCGATACGGCAGCCCGCTGGGCGAGCATGATTCTCACCGGCCTGGCCATCTGGTTCGGGGGCCGTGAGTTCCTGAAGCGCGCGTGGTCGTCGCTCGCCAACTGGCAAGGCCTCGATAAGCTATCGGTCGATGTTCCGATTTCGCTCGGGATCCTCGCCGGCTATGCGCACAGTGCGTACTCAGTCGTCACGGGTGCGGGAGAGATCTGGTTCGATTCGATCGCGGTGTTGATTGCGGCCTTGTTGACGGCGCGTTGGCTGCAGATGCGGGGCCGAAGGCATGCGAGTGATGCGGCGGAGCGCTTGCTTCGCTTGCTGCCGGCCAAGGCGTATTTGTTGGGGTCTGGCGCCGAAGAAGGGCAGCTTGAAAGCGACCCTGGCGCTTTGCAGGTGGCGCGTGAGGTCTCGGCAGATCAGTTGAAAGCCGGTGACCTCATTGAGGTTCGGCTGGGAGACATCGTGCCGGCCGACGGCAAAATCGTCGAAGGTGCGTCGGCGGTGCATCGTGCGATTCTGACCGGTGAGAGCCGCCCTGAGGCCGTCGCCGAGGGCGACGAGGTTCATGCTGGCGAGACCAATCTCTCGAACCGGCTGGTCTTGCGGGTTGCTGCCGCCGGCAAAGAGACCCGCATCGGAAAGCTACTCGCCTGGGTCGAAGAAGCCGCCGAAAATCGCGCGCCGGTCGTGCAGCTCGCCGACGCGATCAGCGGCTGGTTCGTCATCACGGTCGTGGTTGCCGCCGCACTCACATTCGGTATCTGGTTCGCACTGGCCGGCGCGACGATCGCGACCCATCACGCCGTCGCC
>CAYFTY010000174.1:0-7531 GCA_964346045.1 uncultured Bradymonadales bacterium
AGTTGCGAGAAAATTTCGATTATTTCGACGGTGATGATAATGGCGTCATCGATTTCGACGAGTTCAAAAAGTTGTTGAACGCGCTGGGCGCCGAGATGGACGACGACGAGATGGCCGTCGGATTCGACATCATCGATGCCGACGACAACCAGTCGATCGATTTCAGTGAATTCGCCGATTGGTGGCTCGCCGAGCAGTGATGCGAAAGCCCGCAGCGTCTGAAATCAGAGGAAATTGGCGGCTCGACCCCGATTTGATTTTCCTGAATCACGGCTCGTTTGGCGCCTGCCCGATCGAAGTCCTCGAGTATCAACATGAGCTGCGCGAAAGGCTCGAGCGCCAGCCTGTGCGTTTTTTCGTGCGCGACCTCATGGATCTGGTGGTGCGAGCTCGCGAAGAGGTCGCCGAATTCGTCGGGGCCGACCCGACCCGGATGGCTTTTGTCGATAACGCGACCACGGGAGTGAATACCGCACTCGCGGCTGTCGACTTCGAGCCGGGCGACGAGATCGTCGTCACCAATCAAGAGTATAACGCCTGTCGAAACGCCGCAGTCGACCGTGCCCGGAAGACGGGCGCAGAGCTTGTCGAAGCCGAGATTCCGTTTCCGATCGAAAACCCGTCGCAGGCGCTCGGAGGTATTCTCGAGGCGGTCAGCGAACGCACGCGGCTGGTGCTCTTCGACCATATCGTGAGTCAGAACGGGTTTGTCTTGCCGGTCGCCGAGATCATCGAAGCCCTGAACGAGCGCGGCATCATGAGTCTGGTCGACGGGGCCCATGCACCGGGAATGGTGCCGCTCGATCTCGAGTCACTCGGCGCGACCTTTTACACCGGCAACTGCCATAAGTGGCTCTGCAGCCCCAAGAGCTCGGCGATTTTCTACGTCGACGAGTCGATGCATCTGAAGACCAAACCGTTGGTGGTTTCGCACGGCCGAAACACAGCCGGTCTCACCGAAGCCGAACGCTTTCACTGGGAGTTTGACTGGGTAGGAACGCGTGATCCGACACCGGTACTTTCGGTGCCGAAAGCGATCGAAGTGATGGCCAAAATCGGCGGTGGCTGGGATGCCATCATGAAGCGTAATCGGGCGCTCGCTCTCGATGCTCGGCAGCTTCTGGTGGATGCTCTCGATGCCGAGGTTCTCTGCCCCGACGAAATGGTCGGCTCACTCGCTGCCGTTCGTCTTCCCGATGGCGACGGCAAGCCGCATGGTACGCCCCTCTACCGCGACCCGCAGCAGGATATACTCCTCGACGAATACGATATCGAGGTGCCGATCATCCCGTGGCCACGCGCCGAAAGCCGCACCCTGCGCGTATCGGCGCAGCTCTATAACCACATCGACGAGTACCGGTATCTGGCGGATGTTTTGACCTCTTAGAGTAGGCGCGGTCGTATCGCTCCTGCGCGCTTTGCGCGCTGTCCTCCTCCGAAAACAGATCGCCTTCGGCGATGGGACCGACATTCGACCACGGTCGAGATCGGTCGCTTCTAGTCTGTACATCTGGAGCAGATCGACGCTGTCTATCTCAATGGTCATCGAGTCGTAGATCGTTTATCGTGCGTGCTCGCGTTTTCGTATCGAGGATTCGTGATGTCGTATGTCGTACTCGCCAGAAAATGGCGCCCGACACAATTTGATGAAGTCGTTGGCCAGGGCCACGTTGCGCGGACGCTGAAGAATGCGATCGAGCAAGATCGGGTGCACCATGCCTTTTTGTTCACGGGTGCGCGCGGGGTCGGAAAGACCTCGACCGCTCGTATCCTGGCCAAAGCGCTGAATTGTGAGCAGGGACCGACGCCGACTCCGTGCGGCGAGTGTTCGAGTTGTCAAGAAATCGCCAGTGGGCAGGCCGTCGACGTCTTCGAGATCGACGGAGCGTCGAATCGTGGCATCAACGAGATCCGCGAGCTGCGCGAGAGCGTGCGCTATGCACCCAGCCGCGATCGCTACAAAATCTACATCATCGACGAAGTTCATATGCTTACGACAGAGGCGTTCAACGCGCTTCTGAAGACGCTCGAAGAGCCTCCGCCGCATGCGAAATTCATCTTTGCGACGACCGAGCCACAGAAGATTCCCGTCACGATTCTGAGCCGATGCCAGCGCTACGATTTCAAGCGGATTGGCCAGTCAGACATCGTTTCGCATCTGCAGAACCTATGCGACCAAGAGGAGATCGAAGCCGAGAAGACGGCGCTGCAGATCATCGCGAGACAGGCCGCCGGCGGTATGCGCGATGCCCTGAGTATTCTCGATCAGATCATCAGCTTTGCCGGGACAAAGGTCACCGAAGAAGACGTCAACGAAATCCTGGGCGTTGCCAATCGCAAGCATCTCTTCGAACTCAGCGCAGCAGTGCTCGAAAAAGACGTCGAGAAGGCGCTTCTGGTGCTCGATGAGGTGAATCGCTACGGCTACGATCTACAACAATTCGCATCCGAGCTCGTGACGCATTTTCGAGACCTCATGGTGGTCTCCGTCGTGCAAGAGCCCGAGAAGGTGACCCATCTCACCGACTCTGAAATTCAGTCTGCACGCGGGCAGGTAGAGGGATCAGACTCGAGTCTTCTGCATCGACAATTCGAGGTGATGGCACGTGGCGCCCAGGAGATGGGGCGCTCGTCGTACCCAAAGCTGATATTCGAGATGACGCTGGTGCGGCTGGCGCGGCTCGAGCCTCTCGTAGGACTCGACCTGATGGTCGATCGACTCGAGGCCCTCGAAAAGGAGTTCGACGGGGACCCTCCTGAAGCCGAGGTAAGCGCAGCGCCTCAGACGGCGCGCGGGCCTCGGCGACAAGACATCGAAGAGAAGACGGCGCCTCCAGCCGAAACATCGCATCGCGAGCCGGCGCCTTCGCGCGGTCAGCCTCGCAGAGAGAGCAAACCCGACCCTGCGCGAGAGCGGCTGCATCAAGAGGCACCCACGACCGATGTCGCACCGTCGCGCGCGGAAACGCGCTCTGAGTCTGCTGAGAAAGCCGAGCCTCCAGAGCCCGCCGAGCCTCCAGAGCCTGAGCCTCCCGGGCCACAAGAGCCTCCTGCAGAAGTATCTACAGAAGAGGGAGCTCCAGAAGCTGCAGAAGGCGCAGACAATGCGCGCTCGGAAGACGAAGCTGCAGAACCTGAGCGCTCGGAAGAAGAGGATATCGCGCAGGCGCGCACCGAGTTGGAATCAGACCTCGAGGCCGCGCATGACCCGGTCGATGATGACGAGCCAGCCCATCCCGAAGACGAAGAACCGACTGCCGAGTTGGTCTTACCCTCACCTCTGAATCCTGCCGAGGTCGAATCGCTTTCGCCCAATGAACGTTGGGAGCGCGTGGTCTCCGAGATTCGCGAGTATTCGAAGCCACTCGCCGCAACCTGCGAACATGCCTACGTCGAGCGATTCGAGGACGGCGTGATCGAGCTTTCATTTGCTGATAAATATCTCGACTTCATCCACGGCGAGGACCGTCTGCCGATCGTGAATCAATTCGTGCAGGCCCTCTATGGCGAAAACTGGCGGGTGGACGTGCAGACGCGCGACGACGAAAAGGGCGTCAATACCACGACGCTCGCAGACGAGCGTGAAGCTGAACTCCACCGCAAACGGGAAAATCTAGAGAAGGAATTACTCGAGCACCCCGTCGTACAGGAGGCCAAGAAGCTCTTTGAGGTCGACGACGAGAAGGTGCGCGTGCAGGTGAAGCTCTTTGACGATCCCTGATGTTTCACGTGAAACATGAAACCCATTCGTATCCTCATAGCCGAAGATAGTGACCTCTTTGCCGATGTTCTCTCGGAGACCATCGAGGCCGAGCCGGATATGAAGGTCATTGGCGTGGCGAGCGACGGAGAGAAAGCCGTCGAAATGTGCGGGGCCGAGCGGCCCGACCTGATCTTGATGGATATCCAGATGCCCCGGATGGACGGGCTCACAGCGACCCGTCATATCATGGGGCAAACGCCGACTCCGATCCTGGTGATCACCTCAGATCCCTACCACGGCGGGGTGGACATGTCGTTCAAAGCGCTCTCGGCTGGCGCGCTCGATTTGATGGCCAAACCCGAGGGCCTTCCGTGGCCCGACAGCGAATACCGAGAGTTCATGCGCAAGGTGCGGCTGCTCTCCCAGATTCCGGTCGTGCGGCATATGCGTGGACGCCGTCGTGCACCCGTGAGCTTTCATGGTCGCCCCGGCGAAGAACTGGAACCCGACGAGATTGCCATCCTTGGGATCGTTGCCTCGACCGGTGGCCCCAAAGCCGTCGCCCGCATTCTGGGCGACCTTCCGCCTCAATTTGCCTCACCGGTCCTCCTGGTGCAGCACATCATGCGTGGCTTTTCGACCCATCTTTCGACATGGCTCGACAAGAATTGCGCTCTTCCTGTTCGCGAGGCATCACAGGGCATGAAGGTCGAGCCCGGAACGGTCTATGTGGCTCCCGCCGAGCTGCATATGGAATTCACCTCGTCCGGACAGCTTTCATTGCATGATGCTCCTGAAATCGGGGGTCATCGACCGAGTGGCGATCTCATGCTCGAAAGTCTGGCGCGGCATGCCCAGAGTCGAGCCATCGGAGCTGTCCTCAGCGGCATGGGAAGTGATGGCACGGTTGGCCTCTCGGCCATCAAACGCACCGGCGGAACCACGCTCGTTCAAGATCGTGAATCTGCAGTCGTTTACTCGATGCCCCAGTCGGCGATCGACCTCGGGGTCGTCGACGAAATTGTCGAACTCGATAACTTCGCGCGACGCCTGGTCAAAATTTCAGAAAGGATTCAGAGAAGTACATGAGCGAGAAAAGAACGGCGGTGGGGATTGCCTCGCAGCTCATTCAAGAGTGGACGGGATTTGAACTCAACGCCTCTGCACCGCGACGTCTGCGGGATTTTCTCGAGCGACGCGCTGCGATTCTGGGCTACCGATCACTGGCGATGTATCTCGAAGACCTGCGGACCGCCGATGAGCGCGACCCCGAGCCGCAACGCCTCGTCAATCTGGTCACCAATGGACTCACGGCTTTCTGGCGCGATGCGCCTCAACTCGAGGCCATGCGCGCTGCATTAAAGGACGGTTTTGGCGAGCGCGACCGACCCGTTCGCATCTGGTGTGCGGGCTGCTCGACCGGAGAAGAAGCCTATACCGTCGCCATGATTGCTCACGAAGAGCAGATCGACGTCGAGGTGATCGGCACCGATATCAACACCGACTTCCTGCATCATGCCGCCATCGGCCTCTACGCCGACTGGAGCCTTCGGCGCTTAGATCCCACGCGGCGCCAGCGTTTCTTCGTGGCGGATGGCGAGCAATGGGCCGTTCGTAACGAGCTCCTCGCTTCGGTGGAGTTCCGGCGACACAACCTCTTGCGCGATCCACCGCCGGGACTCTGGGATATCATCCTCTGTCGCAACGTGCTGATCTATCAGTCGACCGAAGCGACCCAACGCGTCGTCGAGAATTTTGCGGCGGCGCTCGCGAGCGATGGCTATCTGATCATGGGGTCGTCCGAGCAACTACAGGACGATTGGAATCTCTTTCGGACCTCTCAGCACGGCGGCGGATTTCTCTATCGGCACGCCAATCATCGACCGGGCAGCACCAGGCCTGTTCCCGTGCTCTCGGACGAGTTCATGCCGCCCCCCGAGCTCGCTCCGATCTCGTCGCTCGAGGAAGAGACCATCGATGTCGAAGACGATGAAGCGGTGATTCGCCTCTTGCGCTCGGGCATTGAACATCAAGAGAGCGGCCATCGTCAGTCAGCAATCGCCTGCTATGAGGCGGCGGCCGGATACGACCCCTTTGTGCCCGATACCTATTGCCTGCTGGGGATCGCGCTCGAGGCAAGCGACGCGCATGCCAAGGCCGCCGAGTCGTTTCAAAAGGCGCTCTTCATCAATCCGTACAACTGGTTCGCTGCATTCAAACTCGCCCAGACGCACGAGGCGCTCGGCGAGACTTCTCGAGCTCGACAGGCCTACCGGCAGGCGCTCGAAGGGATGGAGTCTGACCAGGCCGTCTTCGATCGGCGCCTGGAATTTGCCGAATTCGATCGCATCGAGCGACACCGAAACGAAGTCGCCGAAGTCTGCCGCGCCAAAACCGCCTGAAGACTGAGCGCGAAAACGAGCCACGAGTCATTCGCGCCTTTCTCAGCGCCGCTCACTGAGGTCTTCGAGATATTCGATATCCGGCAGCGCAAGCTCGCAGGACGCGATGATTTCATCGAATCGCGACTGCTGCTCTTCATCCATCTCGGGATAAACCGCGTCCTGCACGACCGAAGCGTAAATCAGGGGCCCCGAGATTCGCTCTTCGACCGTCTCGGCGGGATACCATCGATGGGGGTGGCGTAGCTCTTCTTCGAGGATGGCGAGGACGTAATCGAAGAGAGCTCGTCGCGGCACGTATCCGATCGAACGCAGGTAGCGCATATAATCCCAGAGGCTCACCGAGAGCGCAGCGCGGTCCCATAACACATAGAGGATCTTCTCTTCGTCCGGGTCCTCGACGTAAGGTAATTCGTAGTGCTCAGCTGCCCGTCGGCAGGCACCTCGGGCATGCGCTTCGAAACGAACCCCCTCGACATCGAGAGCTGCGAGGTAGAAATCGTCTTCGCTTCGCAGCTCTTCGAGTTCGAGAAGCTCGAGGCAGATCACATCGTCGAACCAGATCTCGTAGTCTTTCTGCTCGGCAAGCTCGCGGGCCGCTCTCGCCATCCCAAAGAGAAATGCCGTGTAGCGAAGGTCATGGACCGAGATATCTTCGGGAATGATGGTCTGCCGTCGTTCCATCACGTCACGGATCTGCCCGTTTTCGAATCGGACGATGCGCATCACCGGCTGCTGAAATTCGATGCTCTCGTAGACATGCACCGAGAATCGGTCGCTGGCGTATTTGCGATAGGCTTTGTCGAGTAAAACCGTGGCTTCGAGTGTTTTGTCATCCATAGAACACCTGCGCTTCAGACGCTGAGGATGGCCTTCTGCCCGAGGCGACGCAAGGCGCAAAGTCCTCGTCCCAAACCTTTTCTTTAGGCTCTTGCCAAATCGCCTGATGGCGCCGTAAGCTCACGCCGTTGCAACCAAACCAAGTGCATCCCTAACCAGACTGAGGGGGGATCACGGCAGATCCAGGAGATCGAACCGTGTCGTATATACGCTATCTATTTTCATGGCTTCTGGTGACGAGTCTCTGCGTCATTCCAACGTCTGTCTGGGCTCAGACGGCCGAGGACGCCGAGATGGGCTACGGCTGGCTACTCTTTCGCATGGTGGTGATTCTCGCGATCGTCTGCATCCTCGCCTATGTGATTTTGCGATGGGGCGTACGGCGCTTTGTAGCGCCCGACCGGCAGGTTGGCCCGATGCAGGTGGTTGCCCGACTTCCGGTCGAGCCACGACGCTCGGTGCTTCTGATTCGAGTGGGTGATCGCTGCATGGTCGTGGGTTCGAGCGAAGCCGGCATGACCGCTCTCGGCGAAATCCCTGCGTCCGAGCTCGACCTCGGCGAAGAGGCACCGCAGACCCCTTTCCA
>CAYFTY010000175.1:0-7516 GCA_964346045.1 uncultured Bradymonadales bacterium
CATAGATCGCGCAGAGCCCTTCGATGTCGTCTGGGTGAAGGTCCCGCTTTTTGATCTGGCCCGAGCCCGCATTGAATTGCATGGTCGCATCGAAGACCGGCGAATGGTCGAGACCCAGAACATGGCCCGCTTCGTGCGTGACTGTGTTGCGCACATCATAGGTACCGGCCATGCCTTCGGGTTCATCCGAAAAGATGAAGGACTCGCCGTTGAGTTCGAGATCGACATCTACGATCTCGCCATCGGGCCGCACCGAAACCGAAGAGAGTGCGATCGAGCGCGACGAATAGGGCCAGTCTTTGTCCTGGAACACGACGAGGTTCACACCGTCGGTCGCGTCAAACGCATCGACTTCGGTGAGTTCGCCCTCAACGAATGTGAATGGGCTGCAGTCCGGCTGATTCCAGGCCTCGAAGGACTCGACGATCGCCGACCGCAGCTGAGGGTCGATCATTCCGTCATCCGTCGGAAAGTCGGATTGCGAGCCCGCCGAATTGATGCGGTACGTAATGGGAAATCGAGGCCAAAAAAACGGCTGCGGAATCTCGTTTCCCGAACAGGTCGGCGTGCTCGTCGGCGCAAGCGGATCACGGTCCTCGGCGTCGATGCACGTCATGGTGCGATTGAAAGCTGCGGCCGGACTGCTGAGTCCGACCACGGCGAGCACCAGACCCATGATGACCATCGAGGTGCAACGACTTGGAAAGCTCTTCATGTCATCTACTTCATATCAGGGACGACGCAGGCGACGTCGGATTTCGTCGTTGATTTCGAGAAAGAGCTGGTTCTTCTCTCGCTCGAGTTCGACGCCATCGAGGTCTAACATATGTTCGATCAAGAATGCTTCTTCGACATCGAAACGAACCATGCATTCATGAGCCACGTCGCTCCATGCAACCTCGAAACCACCGTCAGCAAGCTTCCCAAACAAGCCGGCGAACATCAACATATGACGGTGCAGGTCACGCGCATCCGGAAGTTCGAGGAGTCGGTCGAGCCGCATGCTCTTGTGCCGGAAGCGCTCGGCGAGCGTCCGAATGAAGGCCGCAGTCCACGGCTTTTGGCCCTCGATCTCGCGATCGATGAGTTGGGATGATACCACGTAGCACACCGTGTCTTCTTCTGCTTTGACAGTGGCAGCACGACGCCCTTTCGAGAAGACTGCAGCCTCGCCAAAAACGTCCCCGGCTCTCATATAATCGAGAAGTACGTCACCCTTCTTGGAGGCCGACCATACGCTGCAGAGCCCCGAAGCAATCACGTACGCGAGATCGCCCTCATCACCGGCGCTTACGATGACGTCTCCAGCCTGAAAGCTCTCGGTGGGGAAATCCCCTCCCCCGTGCAAAAACTGCTCGATCGCCTCTTTCATCTCCGAGACGGTCTCAAAGCGCGCATTGCGGTCTTTTTGCAACGCTTTGACCACGATGGCTTCGAGGGCGGTAGGAATATAAGAGCCACTGACCATCTCGGACGGCGGCACCAATTCTTCGTGGAGAACCCTCGCAAAAACCTCATCGGTCTCGTGCGCATCGAAAGGCAGCCGACGCGTCAAAATCTCATAGAGCATGACCCCTAACGCCCAGATATCGACGCGCTGATCGAGCCGCGCATTCTCGCCCCTGACCTGTTCGGGTGCCATGCAGTGAGGAGTACCCTGTCGAATGGTCGGCGGTTCGTCGAACAGAATCGAGTCGTCGACTCGACCCTCAGCCAATGCGGCGAAACGTGCCCGATCAAAAATTTTCGCAATCCCCCAGTCCATCAGGTACACCTGCCCAAAGGTCCCGACCATCACGTTATCGAGCTTGATATCCCGATGGATCACGCCGCATTGATGCGCGTAGGCGAGCGCATCACAGACCTTCCGAAAAACGTCCAATAATTCATAGAGGCGAGAGGCGTCGTAGAGAGCGCGAGATACGTCGTAGGCGAGCGCCGCGAAATTGTGACCGCGGACCTGCTTCATCGTGAAAAATGGCCTTCCGTCGGGGCCGGCGCCCAGTTCATGTACCGTGACGATATTCGGGTGCTCGATACGACCGGCGATTCGTGCTTCTCGCAAGAATTGCCCGACATCGAGCGACTGCCGATCTTCTCGAAGAATCTTCATCGCCGAAAATCGCTGCAGCTCGCGATCGTAGACGAGCTCGACCCGTCCCATGCCTCCGCGGCCGATTTCGCGAATTCGCTCCCAGCGCTCACCGTACATCTCGGGAATCTCGGCGCCCTGGACCGACGAGCCCTCGACCAATGTCATGCGCCTTTTGAAATCATCACTCACATCCGCCCCCGCAGGCATCAGAAAAGGTTCAAAGCAATCGCCGCCAGCACCGCGCCGAGCGCGAGAATCGCCGCCAAAATCTGCCACTTTCGAGTGTTCTTTTCGGCCTCGGTCGAGCCGTCCAGCAGCGGCTCGAGCTTCTCGAGAATCGCCCCCACATTCGCAAAACGCTTCTCGGGTTGCTTTTCGACCATACGGTGGATGATCGAGCGCAACTCGTCTGCGACCTCGATATCTGACGGAATGCGAATGGCTTCTCCCTGCATTTGCTCGAACGCGGCCTGCAGGTCATCGACGGCTTTGATCGCCCGTCTGCCCGTGACCATCTCGTATGCGACAAGCCCCAGACTGTAGATATCGGTGCGGTCATCGAGGTCGTTTCCCTCGAGTTGCTCAGGCGCCATATAACCCGGAGAGCCCATGATCTTACCCTGGCCCGTAAGCGCGACCTGCATCGAGTCGCTGCCGTCCCAATCATCCGAAAACGCCTTGGCAATGCCAAAGTCGAGTAACTTCACCTGATCAGGACGACCGCGGAGGTCGTAGATCATGACGTTCGCAGGCTTGATGTCGCGGTGCAGGATGCCTCGTTGATGGGCTTCCTCGAGGCTATAGAGCACGCGAGCGAGTATTCGCGCCGCACGGTCGGTGCCGAATCTTCCATCTTCTCGGATCGCTCGCACGAGATTGCGCCCGGGCACGAGCTCAGAAATCATGTAAGAGCGACCGGCCTCGTCAGTGCCGTAATCGAAAATCGTCAGGGTCTGGGGGTCACCGAGCTGCGAAATCAACTTGGCCTCACGTTCGAAACGCTTCGTCGCCTCGATCGCCTTCTCGGGGTTGTGATGCAGAGGCTTGAGAATCTTGACGGCTACGTCCCGGTCGAGGTCGAGTTGGCGCGCGCGATACACCTGTGCGTAGCCGCCGATGCCAATGACATCATCGAGACGATAACGTTCTTCAAAGATTTCTCCGACGTCCGGAAAGGCGCTCATCTCTCCACCGTCTGAAGGCGGGAATTCCCCGATCGACGCACCAGTAATAGGCCGGGAAAACCACCGTGAAAGTGTGGGCCGAGAGTACCGCGGTGAGGGCATCGAAGAAAGGTCCATCGAGCCGCGGCTCGACCTGACGGTCATAAAAATCCAGGCAAGGGGTCTGAGCGTCGAACTCGTCTTCGAGGACGACGTCCCAGACGAAAAACAACTGCCATGCGTTCTGACGGATGAATCGCCCAACGTCCCACCATGCTTTGACTCTTCCCCATGTACCTCGTTCGGCAAGAGTCGTTTCAATCGCTTCGAAGACGGGCTTCATATCGAGCCTCTCGGCCTCGCTCTGGGGCGCATACGCACGTTCTGCATGCTCAAAGAAATTGTCGATCCCGGCATCGAAGCATCCCATGATGATCGACATCAAGATATAGCGGCGGTCGAAGCCCTCTGCAGCAAAACGGCGGGTCGACGTGATGACCCTCCCCGGCAGCGTGAACCATACCCCACGGCGACGAATCGTCTCTGCGATTCGCTGGTCTTCGAGAAACGAAAGGCGCGTGTCGAAGCCGCCGAGCTCGACGAAAAATGCCTTTCGCAAGAGCAGACCCTGGTCGCCGTTTGTCGTATTCTTACGATTCAGCTCGGTCTTGCGCTCGAGGTAACGATATCCGAATCCTCCTTCTCGATCGGGACCGCGAAAAAGAAGGGCAAAGTGGCCGGCCACCCTGGAATGTCCGGCCGCAGCGATTTCGTCTTCGAGCGCATCGAGGGCACGACGCAGCAGATCGCGCTGCGGGATGCGGCTGTCGGCGTGTAAGAAGAGCAGCGTTTCGGCATGTGCCTCGCGCGCACCTTCATTCATCTGGCGCCCACGCCCTCTCTCACCGACCAACACTCGGTCGGCGAGGCCTTGCACTCGTTCGACCGTACCGTCGATCGAACCTCCGTCGATCACGATTACTTCGAGGTGTATATCGCGCTGCTCTCGCAGATCCTCCAGAAGACAAGGTGCCGTATTGGCTTCGTCGTACGTCGGAACGATGATGGAGAGCTCTGGCGAGTTCTTTGGCATGCACAGTTCATAGTTCAAATCGCGTTTCGCCTAAAGAGCGGGGCTTGTTGTTCCCACTTCATCGCGATCCTGTGGCGGACATGACACAGATCCATGGGGTGCTCGATCGAGACACATCTGAGGTGTCTTCGTGATCGGCCGCTGAACTCGGGCGCAGACCGCACATGCACCTACATGTAGGACAAAGTGGTATGGCTCTTGCTTTCCCAGTAGTACGTGATGCTCATGCGAAGAGCCGGAGAAAGCCAATGAAACATCGACGACTTCTGATCTACCTGTTCACGCTCTTCTGCGCGGGGCTTATGGCCTGCGGCGGTGATGCCAGCACCGAGGTGCCAGGCGAAATGTCCGACGGCGCAAACGGCGCCGATGATGTTCCGGAAGGGCTCGAGAAAACTCATGATGGCAATTACGTCGACCAGGAGGGACGCACCTGTGATACCGCGACTCCCTGCGGCGATTGCGATCTCGATTGCCGTCCGGCGGGCAATCCCTTCTATCCGCCGGCTCCCGGCGAGCCCATCCAACCGGGCGTAAACGAATGTAGCGACCTGCAGGTCAACCTCGAAGAAGCGACTCCGACCGTCGTATTGCTCATCGACCAATCGGGTTCGATGAATCAGAATTTCGGCGGTGTGAATCGTCTCGATGCAACCTACGGCGCGCTCATGGACCCGGTCGATGGTCTGGTTTCGACACTCCAGGATTCGATTCGATTCGGTATGGCACTCTACACCTCGTACGACGGGGGTCCGACCTGTCCGAACATCCGTGACGTGCGCCCGCTCTTCAATAATTACGACGCGATCAAACGGGTGCTCGAACCCGCCAGTCCGCAGGAAGATACACCGACAGGCGAAGCAATTCTGGGCATCATGCGGATGTTCGAAGACGACCAGGTTCGTGGTCCCAAAGTCATCTTGCTTGCCACCGATGGCGAGCCTGACACCTGCGCCGAGCCCGACCCGCAGAACGGACACGAGGAGTCGATCCAGGCAGCTCAGCAAGCGCACGCACGCGGAGTCGAGACGGTGGTGCTCTCGGTTGGAAACGAGATCAGCGAGCGACATCTCCAGGATATGGCCAATGCCGGCGCCGGCCTGGCCCCCGGAGACTCGACCCAGATTCCTTTCTACCGCGCCGATGATCCAGATTCGCTCAAGCAGCATATGGCTCAGATCATCAGTGGCAGTCGAAATTGCATCTTCCAGGTCGACGGCGGAATTCTCGACCCTGCACTCGCCAACCGCGCGACCATTCGCGTCAATGGTGCCGAGGTGCCTTTTGCAGGATCGGATGGCTGGGTGCTGCACCAGAACGAGCAGGTGTGTTTCGGCGCCAGACAATGCATCGAATTGCGTGGAAACGCCTGCGAGAACATCCAGCACGGAAACGTGGACATCGAGGGTGATTTCGTTTGCGTTTACGACGACCCCGAAGGAAAGAACGGATACGGAGATCCCACCACCGGTGACGACCCGGATGGCGGCGACGGCACCGACGATCCCGGACCGGGAGATGGAGTCTGCATCCCGGCCGGCGGCGAGTGCGAGTACGATGGAGACTGCTGCTCGGGTCTCTGCGGCGAAAGTGGCGCTCGCAGCGCGTGCGTGCTCAACTGAGAGGGCGTAACTCTCGACTACACATCAAGGCCGACTGGCGCTAAGATCATCGCCCCCGGTTGAGATAGATGAGTCGCACGCACGCGGCCCCATCTGATTCGAAGCATTCGATATGTGATTTGTCAGGAGGCCTACGTTGTACGACGACGTATTGGAAGCCATCAACACACTCGAAAAGTACGCCGACGAGGCCACGGGAACCTACCCGGTTGCCAAACCCTATCCCCGCAGCGCTGCCGAATTACTCGGAAAAGATCGCGAGAAGCCTATTCCAGAAGGCCTTGCGATCAAAGCCGTAAACGCGCTCGTGCACTCATCCAGCGTGATTGCCCGGCATGACTTCGACGTCGAGTCGTCGATCGATTATGCGGCCAAGGATCTCTTGAGTGTCGTGCGCGCGGTCGAAGCGATCGGAGAACTACGCGTATCTCACGAGGTTGCCGTTCCATTCATGGTCGAGCTTCTCGAGCAACATACCTACGATACCTATGAAGCGGGCGCGAACGCCGACGAGGGCTCGAAGCAGTTCAAGCGCAACACCGAGCTCGAGGATGCACAGGACGAAGTCGCCGAAGCCTGCATCGAGTCGATTGCGAAATACCGCAAGAATGCAGCACCGGCGATGGATGCTCTCAAAGCGGCCTTCGAACATCGAAGCCCCGACGTGCGCTCGATCGCCAAAGACGTTCACGCCGCGATCCTCTATCACATCGGCTAAGGTTGGGAAGCTCTATGCTGCGTATCCTCACTCTGGTCGGCCTGCTGGCGGCGTTGTCTTCCTGCTCGGACGAGTCCGAGAGTCCCCCTGGCGACCCGGGCTCCGATCAGGGGGTCGTTGCGGATATGGCAGTATCCGATCAGGGCATAGAGTCAGACACCTCGGTGGTCGATCAGGGGCTACCTGACGCCTCGCCCGACCTCGGTCCTCCGATCGACCTCGGGCCGGACCTGCCTGAGATTGAGACCACCGTCTACCTCTACGCGCTCGAGCTCGATGGTGTTCTACACCGCTATCTGGTCAACGATGATGGTACCGTCGAGCTGCAGCACACGGTGACCGAAGGCGGACGCGCTACCTTTGCCGCCTTCGACCCGACGAGCGATCGCCTCTACACCACAAACGCCAGCAACGTCGATGGGTATACGCTCGCAGCGTCGGGGCCGAGTTTCATCGACACCGCCAATGCTGGCATCGGCGGTACCCACCTCGAGGTCGATGCGACCGGAAATTACGTTTTCGTTGCGAGTTACGGACAGGACGCGCTCTCGATGCTCCCCGTGGCCGACGACGGCACGCCCGAGCGATACACCGAGCTCTTTGGCTCGGACCAGAGTCAGACCTTCTGTCAGAACGCCCATCAGGTGCGCATCCATCCGAATAATCGTTTTGTCTTTGTGCCCTGCCTGGGAAGCAACCATATCGCGCGCCTCGAATTCGACCCCGACATCGGCTCGCTCACGGTGCTCGATCCGGCATCCACCGCGTCCGACATGGGCCCGCGCCATATGGATTTCCACCCATCGCTCGACCGCGCCTACGTAC
>CAYFTY010000176.1:0-7491 GCA_964346045.1 uncultured Bradymonadales bacterium
CGGCTACACCTACTGGGGTATCGCCCCCGAGGTTTCTTTCGATCAGGCGCATCGGATTGTCTTTGAGCGGGTGCGCGGATTTGGGCTTGGGATCCGCGGTATCGCATCGTATCGCAGCGACGCATCGAATTGGGGTTTGGGCGTTCGCAATACCCCTGAGGCGCTGATCCCCCGGGTCCGTCAGTGGGCGAAGTTTGGCTGGCAATATGCTGACGCACTGCGAATTCAGGCCGCGCAAGAGGCTGGCGCGGGCTGGAACGAAGACGACATCACCCGAGCGCGAATCGGGGGCATGAATCCCTATGTTGTACCGGTGGCCGGTGCGCCGTGGGCAGCGTTTCTTTCGTCGCGCTACGCGAGCTTTCGGCTGAGTCATCACGTCGAAGTTGTCGATGGGCTCGAGTGGGTGGTGCTGGCTGACTCGGCGCTGATCTGGGACCGTGACCGCGAGGGCGAGGATCGATTCGACCCGGTGATCGGTCTGGCGACCGGTTTCGACTGGAGAGCAGGGCGATGGCAAATCGACTTTCTCGCCGGGTACTCACCCGATACGGGCTGGCAGAACGTCGATGCACCACTTCTGTCGGGCTATATCGGAGTGGGTTATGCCCGATGATTCACGACTCGGAGAGGGCGCTCCTACTTCTGGCCTGCAGCTTTCGGAACTGAAGTAGAAGGTAGGAAACCATCTCTCTCACGAGGAATTCAATCACCGGTGGAATGCAGGAGAGATGCCCACGGTTTCCCCGAGGCAGGCTCGCGGTATGTGAGCCGTTCAGCTTGTGTTTGATCGACGGTGAGGTTACCACTGTGGTCATCGAAAATGAGCTTCGAGGAGGATCATGGATTACGCCAACGAGTATTCCCACCAGAACATGCAGTCTGTTTCGTCTGCGAGCATCGATGCCCGGGTCGGATTCATCCGGCGCACCTACGCGCATCTGACGGGTGCCATCATCGCATTCGTGTTGCTCGAATTTGCGCTCTTCACCTCGGGAATTGCCGGAAAAATCGCTTCTGTGATGCTCGGCGGGCGCTTCACGTGGCTCATCGTGCTCGGACTTTTCATGGGTGTCGGCTGGCTTGCAAACCACTGGGCCATGAGCGGACGCTCGACCGGCATGCAATACGCAGGGCTCGGTCTCTACATCGTCGCTGAGGCCATTCTCTTCGTGCCATTGCTTTACATCGCAGCCAATTTTTCGGATCCGTCGGTGATTCCTTCGGCCGCCGTGACGACACTCGTGGTCTTTGCCGGACTGACCGTTGCTGTGTTCATCACGAAAAAAGATTTTTCGTTCCTGAGGACCGGGTTGATCGTAGCCGGATTCGCGGCGATGGGACTCATCGTCGCGTCGCTGCTCTTCGGATTCAATCTGGGGATTCTATTCTCGGGCGCGATGGTTCTGCTCGCCGCGGGATACATCCTCTACTACACCAGCAACGTGCTGCATCATTACCAGACCGACCAGCACGTAGCGGCCGCGCTTGCGCTCTTCTCAGCGGTTGCGCTGCTCTTCTGGTACATCCTGCGAATATTCATGTACTCCAGCGATTGATTCGCATCTGAGTGTTCATCGAAAGGCTGCCCGGCGGGCAGCCTTTTTTGCTCTGGTTGGCACTTCTAGCATAAGAAAGAGTCTGCGCTATACTGCTCTGGCGGCCAGGCACGACCGGACTTCAAGAATTGAAAGGCTATGTCTTTCAGACACTTGTTGGCTTGCCTGGCACTTCGAGTGACCTGGGAGGTCTGATCATGAAGCGAAGTGTATTTCTTCTATTTTTCAGCGTTTTACTCATTTGTCCGGCACTTGCTTCGGCTCAGTATGTCGATCAAGACGATCGCGTTCGTTTCGAGGACGACATCGCAAAAGACGAGTTCATGATCACCGGCCGTTTTCGCATGGTCGGACTACCCGGGTTCTTTCTGGACGCCTTCTACGACGAGCACGAGAATCACTGGAGCGACGGACAATCTAATTTTGCCTATGGCGCCGAGTTTTCGTGGCGTAACCAGGATCTGGAAGTGGGCTTCTCGGTCGAATACGCCGACCTGAGCATGAGTGACGGCTTCTGGCGATCCAGTGGTGATCCGATCGAAGAAGGAGAGTGGACGCAGTTCGACTTCCAATTTCTTTCGTTTGTCATCGCCACGTACTGGTACTGGGATGTCAAACCCTGGTTCTCCCCGTATGTGGGCGGCGGAATTGGCCCCGGTTTCTTCCTCGGAGAGGTGCTCAAATACAGCCCGACGAATACCTCGGGATGTCGGAGCAATCGCGAGGCGTGTTTCGACGAAAATGGTGACCCGAGGCTAGAAACAGATTTCAATGCGGCCGAGGAAGAAGAGATTCCGTTTGTCTTGCCCGTGCTGAATGTCACCGGCGGTATGCGCTTCAACATCGAGAAACACTTCGTGATCAAGCTCGAAGTCGGTTTGCACAACTACCTCTTCGCCGGTCTGAATCTGGGCGGTCAGTGGTGACCTGAATTTTCAGGTCTGCCGAGATTCTTCGATGTCGATGATGTCGAGGAAGGCCCGGGCTGCCGCGCTGATCGACTGGTCGGTACGATAGATCACAGCCAGCACACGTTTGATAGGGTGGTCTTTGGCTCGGAGCGCCGAGCGAGTGTCGGGGAGCGCGTACTGGCTGACGAAAGCCGCGCCAATGCCCTGGGCGACCATCTGTTTGATGGATTCGATCGAGCGCAATTCCATGACGATATCGACGTCGATGCCCGCATCTTCGAGGCGCCCGTCGATGAGATTTCGGATCGCAGACCCGGCTTCGAAGAGCACCAGATGGAGACCGTCGAGATCCGACCAGTCGAAATGGGTCTGACCGCTGAGGGGGTGTTCGGGTGGCACGATCAAAACGAGCTCGTCTTCGACCCATTCGTGCACTGCCAGCGCCTCGGGGAGCGATGCCCCGGCCCTCATCGTCACGATGCCGATGTCGAGCTCTGACGAGAGCACCGCTTCGACAATGCCCTGCGACGCCTGCTCTCGAACGAAGAATTGAATGCGCGGGTAATTCGTGTGGAAGTTGGCGATCAGCTCTGGCAAGAGGTACGTCGTTGCGGTTGCTCCACCCCCCACCGCGAGTGAGCCTCGCTCGAGCCCCATCAATTCGTCGAGCGCGACTTCTCCCTCTTCAATCTTTCGAAGCGCAGCCTCGACATGAGTCAGAAAAGTCTTGCCGGCTTCGGTCAGGCTCATTCCTTTCGAGCTGCGGTCAAAGAGGCGCTGCCCGAGTTCGTCTTCGAGCTTACTGATCTGCGCGCTCAACGCCGGCTGAGTCACATGCAGCTGTTTCGCCGCGCGAGTCATATGACCTTCGTGCGCCACGGCGACGAACGATTTGAGCTGGGTCAATTCCATGTCATTGTGGGCAGGTTCTCAAAGATGGCCTAGACTTCCCTCAAGCTCACTATCACTTCAGCCTTTGGGCAGGCAACTATGCAGCGGCTCTCACGAACGACGATGATCCTGATGCTCGGGACGATGATCGTCTCTTGCCATGCCTTGAATTCGTTTCCCGAACTTCGGGGCGGGCAGGAGGTCGACGAATCTCGTTGTCTTGTCATCTCACCTGATCCGATTGCGTTTGGGGCTTCATCGATTGACGAGCAATCGACCACGACCCTCGTGATTCAGAATGCATGCGCTGCACAAGAAATCGGGATTTTCGGGATCTCGATCACCGCAAATCAGGATTCGGTCTTTTCGATCGAAGACCCTGTCGCGGGTCTTCAGATCATTGACGCCGGGGCGTCGATTTCGGTGACGATTGGATTCCGCCCAACCGAAGCGAAGACCTACGGTGGCACGATCTTGATCAGATCTGGCGACGCCCCGGCGCCTCGTGTCATCGTGCCCCTGACAGGCGAGGGCTCATCTAAACCCTGTCCCGTGGCCGTGGCTCAGGCCAGTCTGGACGGAACGACCTTCGTCGAGAATCTGGATGATGTACGGCCGCTCGAAACGGTGACTCTGGATGCGAGAGCAAGCACACCAGACGGAGAAATCTCGGAGTATCGATGGACGATTGTCGTTCGTCCAGACCGTTCGCGAGCGACACTGAATCCGAATTCTCGGGTACTTCAGCCGGATGTGTTTCTAGACCGCGTCGGTACCTACATCTTCGAGCTTGGCGTTTCGGATGCCGATGGGGTTCGCAGCTGCAACGTGAGCCGAGTCACCGTGATCGCCCGACCGAACGACGGGCACTACCTCGAGCTTTCGTGGCAACCCGTGATTGTGGCCGAGGCACCGATCGACCTCAATTTATATTACCGCAAAGACAACGCCGATTGGGGAACGGAGCCGGGCGAAGTGGGTGTTGGTACCGGGCCACGGGACTGGGGAGGCGAGGCAAGGCTTGTCAGACAGGCGGCAGATCCGCGTTCGACACCAGAGGTGATCTTCCACCCTGATCCAGCACCGGATCTCTATTTCGTAGGCGTTCATTACGCCAATGTCGATGATGGTCATGGTCCGGTGATCGCCGCATTGAGATTATTTGTCGACGGGGTCGAAACCTACGACGGCACCCAGAGAATACAGGGGCCGCAAGAGCAGTTCTGGAGCGCTTTTCTCGTTTCGGGTACGACGGGTGAAGTCGATGACGACGGTAGTCGGCTCGATTCGAGTTTTCCGCCTTGAGTCTCTGCGAGCTGGCATCTCCGCCACCCCGGTCTCAAAGATATCCTCAGGCCATTCTCGATAAGCGAGCGTTTGAAGTCTTGATCCCACTTTTACTGCTCTCAGTGGTCTTCTTGAGCGTGGGCGGCGCAGCGTGACCCGCGCGATGGTCAGCATTTTCCCGACGCAGTGGTTGCCGTCGCCCGCTGAAAGCTGCCCGCTGCCGCTGCCTGCTGCAGTCGACATGCGCCATCCGCTGCGATATACCCCCACCGTTGTCGAAACCGTGGGAGTAGCGGATGAAGAAATGGCTCGAGATCGCGTCTTTACTGGCGCTCGCGACACTCGTCGCTTGTGGTGGTGCCGAACCGAAAGAAGAACTTCGGACGATTCGTCACGACGAGCTCAACATCGACGGACACCAGAAGCTGCCCGAGGGTGTCACGCCCACGTACTACGAACTCGATCTCACGATCGACCCGTCGAAAGAATCGATTAGCGGCTCGGTGGCAATCACGGTAAGCATCGAAGAGCCGACGAGCGTGATCTACATGCACGGCGAAGACCTCGAGGTGTCTCGTTCGGCGATCAAGGCGAACGGCGCCGACGGTCAGATGTTCAAGATTAGCGTGGTTCCCGGGGCGAATGGCGGTCTGGGTCTGAAGACCGAGCAAGAGTTACCCGCCGGAGAGTACCTGCTCTCGATGGAGTATAGCGCGCCACTCGACGAGGTGCCGACCGGACTCTACCGCGTCGGCGTCAAAGACGACTGGTACGCATATACGCAATTCGAGCCGCTCGAGGCCCGCTCGGCCTTTCCGTCATTCGACGAGCCGCGCTTCAAAACGCCCTATCGAACGACTCTGAGGGTGCCCGAAAACCTGCTCGCATTGACCAACGGACCTCAGAAGTCTCGGACGACCGAGGGCGGTATGGCTGTCTTCGAATTCGAAGAAACAAAGCCTTTACCGACCTACCTGGTCGCCTTTGCCGTCGGAGATTTCGACGTCGTCGAGGCACCGCCGGAGGCGATTCCGGGAGTCCCTTTTCGGGTGATCACTACCAAAGGAAACGGTCACCTCGCCTCATGGATGCTCGAGCAGACGCCCATCATCACAGCCGATTTACTCGACTATTTCGGCACCGAATTTCCCTATGCAAAGCTCGACGTGGTTGCCGTGCCCAACTTCAGCGCGGGTGCGATGGAGAATGTAGGCCTCGTCACCTTTCGAGAGCGTCTTCTCCTCATCGACTCAGAGACGGCGAGCGCGTCGGACAAACGTTCGGCACTCAGCGTGATGGCCCACGAGATCGCGCATATGTGGTTCGGAAACCTGGTCACGCTCCCGTGGTGGGACGATCTCTGGCTCAATGAATCCTTCGCCACGTGGATGGCGTCGAAAACGCTCTACAAAGTAGCGCCCGAACTCGAGAGCAATCTCGATCGTATCGGCGGCGCTTCGCGCATCATGAATCAGGATGCCAACAAGCAAGCGCGGGCGATCCGACAGCCAATTGAAAGCGGCGGGGACGTGTACAACGCCTTCGATGGCATTACCTACGGAAAGGGCGCAAATGTACTGCGAATGCTGGAGTCGTGGATTGGCGAGGATGCCATGAAGGCTGCGATTCGAGCCTATGTAGCTCAGAATGCCCACGGCACGGGTACGACCGAGCAGCTGATCGCGGCGTTCAGTGAAGCAAGCGGCAAGCCGGTTGCTGATATGCTCGAGACATTTACCGATCAGCCTGGCACGCCACTTCTGTCGATGGAGTTGTCGTGTGAAGACAAACCCAGCGTTTCGGTCGAACAATCACGGTACCTGCCCGCCGGAAGCGAGGCAGGTCAAGGTGCACCATGGCTCGTCCCGGTCTGCATCCGCTATCAGGCCGGCCGGAAATCCGAGGTGCACTGCGAGCTCGTCAGTGAAGAGACCAGAGTCGTCGAATTGCCTGCGAGCCGTTGTCCGAAGTGGATCTATCCGAATGCCAATGAGAGCGGATATTACCGATGGAGTCTGCCTGATCAGGAGATCGTCGATCTCGTCGAGAAGCACCGTGCGAAACTCACCATCGGTGAGCGGGTGGGGCTCTTCGGCAACGTACGAGCCCTCGTCGAAGCCGAGAAGTTCGGCGGCGAGAACTACCTCGAAGCGCTCGAAGAACTTGGTGAAGAAGAGCACCGCGTCATCGCCGAAGAGGTCATCGATGCTTTCTATCCAATTGAAAAAATGATTGATTCGGAGGACGCACGCAAAGCCTTCGAGAAACGTATGAGAAGACTGATCAAGCGTCACTGGCGCGGTGTTAGCTTTCGCCCCAAAAAGGGTGAGAAACCTCGCGCGAACTTGCTTCGACCGAGATTGATCTGGGCAAGCGCAAGGCTGGCGAACGACCAGAAGATCATTGAACGCTCCAAGAAGGCGACCACCGAATTTCTCGCTCAGATGAACTCCGTCGATTCGAGTGTTGCCCGCGTTGCGGTTCCGATCGCCGCGTGGTCTGGAGGAGCGGACCTCTGGTTGAGCTATAAGATGGCGGTGCAACAGGCACCGACTCCGACGGCTCGTCGCGCGTTGCTTTCGGGCCTGGGGGAGTTCAGGAACGCGAATCTGCAGAAGCGCTCACTCTCACTCTTGCTCGATGGGACCATCCGCTCGCAGGATTTCTGGTCGGTCATGGGGCCGATGCTCGATGACGAAGAGTCGCGTGAAGTCGCGTGGATGTGGTTCACCGAGAATTACGATGCGATCGTCGCTCTTCTCGGCGAGAAATCGGCGCCGCGGCTTCCATGGGTGGCCTCGTCATTCTGTTCTGAAGAAGGCCGAAAGAAGGCCGAGGCCACC
>CAYFTY010000177.1:0-7482 GCA_964346045.1 uncultured Bradymonadales bacterium
CGTGAGGTCGGTGGCGAGCGTCGAGACTGGTTTTCGCCGCGTGGCGTGAATCTCTACATGAGCGTTTTGCTCAGGCCCGAAGACCTCGAACCAGCACGAGCCGCGGGAATAACGCTTGCCGCAGGCATCGGAGTCTGCGAAGCATTTTTGCATGCTGTCGAGGACGAAGTCGACATGTGGCTGAAATGGCCGAATGACATCTTCGTCGGAAATCTCAAGCTCGGTGGGGTCTTGACCGAAGCCGTCACGCAATCGACCGGCATCGACGCTATCGTTGCGGGCATCGGGCTCAACGTAAACGTCACGCGTGAGATGGTCCCCGAAGACCTCGAGACGATCATGACGAGCCTGGCGATCGTTACCGGTCGCAAGCACGACCGTCTGAAACTTTTGCACGACGTTCATGATTCGGTCGTCACATGGTGCGATGCCTACGTGCACAAAGGCTTTGATGCTCTCGCATCGGCCCTCGAGCGATGGGACGATTCCGACGGACGCCCGGTCGAAGTCCTCGACCACGAGCGCAGTGACTCCGGCATCGCCCGCGGCATCGACGAGAACGGGCACCTTCGAGTCGAGCTCGACTCGGGCGAGACAGTCTCGCTGCACACTGGCGAAGTCCGATTGCGGCCGACGGCGTGAACGCGTGTCCGACGAGCTTCGAGGCTGACAAGATCCTCGACGAGCGCGGGGTCGTAACGATTCCAGACACTTACGCCAATGCCGGAGGTGTGACCGTCAGCTATTTCGAATGGACGCAGAATTTCCAGAACTTCACGTGGGCCGAAGACGTGGTACACAAGAGACTCGAAGATAGGATGGTGCAGGCTCATCACGACATACGTCATCGCATGAACCAATATGGCATCTCGATGCGCAACGCGGCTTTCGTGCTCGCCATCGAGCGGGTGAAAGCCGCCAACGACATGCGTGGCCTCGAATAGGAATTGACGTGAGTTATTCTCCGGACCAACGAACAATCGTCTCGCAGATCCTGACGACCGCAGGCTGGGTCGACGGTACGTTCCACATCTTGCGACATGCGAAATTTGTCGCTCAGCTCAACAAAGAAGACGAATTTCTGAAGATCACCGACGTCTCCTTTGTCGGGAAAAAGCAGAAGATGCCGTTCTTTGCGCTGCAGAAAGACGCGGCGGTGCTGATTGTGCCGCCACCGACCGAGAGCGACCTCATCCTCGACACGACCGAGGAGAAAGAGGCCAAGCACGTCTTTTGCGTCTTCGAGGGAGGCGTGATTTCAGGCACGTTGATGATCCGCAAAGGTGTGCGTATTTCGGACTTTCTGATCAAACAGAAAGGCTTTGTCCTTCTGAAGCGCTGCAATCTACGCCTCGGCGACCTCCACGAAGAGTTTTTCGTCGACGAAGACCATCCTTCGATCATCGTCAATTCGTCGAAAATCCTTGGCGTCACCGAGGACGAGCCATTCTCCTGAAGTGCATCATCATCGTGCTGGGGCTGATCTGTGTTTCGGGCTGTACTACGACGTCGAAATGCGAGACCGTCGACCGTGAATTCCAGAGCGTCGTCTCGCAGCGAGAGGTCGAAGTCGTCCAGAACGAGCCTCTTTTCGAAGCTCATATTCCGCTTGCCGACGTCCGCCGAGGCCTGATCGCCGAATTGAAACCTGCTCTGGTGGCGAGTCTTCCGGACCCGCCTGAGTCGGGCTTCGAGCTCCAGATCGAAGACGCCGAACTCTCTCGTCCCGAAGATTGCGAAATCTGTTATCGATTGCGTGGAAAGCTCGTCGGTCAGGCCGCAGCCGACGGGGTGGACATCGATATTACCAGTGGGTCGATCGAGCTCGTATTCGAGGTCGGTCGCTCGCAGTATTCGGCGGTATTCGTCCCGGCAGAGCCCGCGTCGGTGGCTCTCGGCAAGGCCGACCGGCTGCGCGATTCGTGGCGTGAGACCTTCGAGTCGGCGCTCGTCGATCAGCTCGCGCTGATCCGTCCTCGGCCTCTTGTCGTCGAGCTACCCGAGACACTCCCGAAGACTCCGGCGCGGGTCGTGGCTCGTGAAACCCATCTCTCACTGATCATTTCGAGCGATCCCGACGCCGATGCGGCGCATCCCGAAGACTCGATCTGGTTGAATCCACGCTATGTTCAGCGCATTGTTCGTTCTGAAATCGAGATGCAGGGTCGCGTCGCTGCCGGGCCTCTCGTACGTCAGGAAAGCCAGGTCATCATCCCCATCCGACACTTCGCCGAGGCGCCTCGATGCACGATCGACAAGGGGCAGCTCGTCATCGACCTGCAAAAGCGCGAAGTCTTCGGGAGGCCTGAATTCCTCGACGAGGCGCGTGCTCGGGCACTCCTCGAAGCGCTACTCGCCCTCGAGCCCGAGGCACTGGTGAAACGACCCCGCCGCACAGGCGGAACCTCCTGAAAATCGTTCGAGCAACATTCGGGTTGCAACACTACCGATCGCGTCGTAAAACGGCGCGGTCACTTGACTCTCGATGAATGAAGCGGAGATTGCTGATGCGTGTTCTGCGATGGATGATTCTTCTATTTGCCCTCTCCTCACTGACGTTTGGCAGCGCAACCGTATTTGCCCAGGACGGTGAAGATGCAGAGGCTGCTGCCGAGGACTCCGAGGGCAGCGAGGAGTCCGAGGGCGATTCCGAAGAACTCGAAGACGAAGAGGAAGAGGAAGAAGAAGTTCGCGAGAGCGAAGACGGCTCCTATGAGTACAAGCGCTCCTACGGTGCGGGTTTCGAAGCCGGGCTCTGGTTCAACGGCCTCGACCGATGGAGCGGCCAGCTTTTGCGGCGAAACGAAGCGCCAGAATTCGATATCTTTGGCCTCTGGCATTTCGACCTCTACGCAGAGGCATCTCTCATCGAAAATACCCGATTGAGCATCTTCGGAGGCTATCAGTCGCCCTTCTCGTCGGATCCTTCGGCGAGCGCATTCTACCTGGGTGTCGAGCCAGCATTCGCGTTCCGACGCGACATGTGGGAAGTCGCGGTGGGCGCAGGCATCGCCTTCGGTGCCACCAACCTCGGCTACGATTCGATCGATGCCGAGATGGACGCCGGACTCATCGTCGTACGTCCCTTCATCGAAGTTCGTCGCTATCTCAACGAGTGGATGGGCGTCTACGGGCGATTCGGCTTCAATCAGTGGCTCGTCGACGACCCCGAGTTCACGAATCTCGAGTTCACCGTCGCCGACGACCAGGACGTGCCGATCAATGACGACAATCTGAATGAAGGCGGCGCTTACGTCGCACTCGGTGTGCGTTTCGGCCATTATCCCGAGCACATCAAAAATATCCCGGACACCGATAATGACGGCTACAAAGACGACGTCGACGAATGTCCCGAAGACCCCGAAGACTTCGATCAATTCGAAGACGAGGACGGTTGTCCCGATCCCGACAACGACAATGACGGCATCCTCGACGGCGAAGACAAATGCCCGAACCAGCCTGAAGACATAGATGGCTGGCAGGACGAGGACGGCTGCCCTGAGACCGACGACGACAGCGACGGCGACGGCATCCTGAATAAGGATGACGCGTGCCCGAATGAGCCTGAAGACAAGGACGGCTGGAAAGACAATGACGGATGCCCCGATCCCGACAACGACAATGACGGCATACTCGATAAGGACGACAAGTGTCCGAACAAGCCCGGTGTCCCCCAGAAAGACGGCTGCCCATTTGAGAAGGTCAAGGTCACGATGGAAGCGATCGAGATCTCCGACAAGGTCTACTTCGAATATGATAAGGCGACGATCAAAGAAGAGAGCTTCCAGCTGCTCTCCGACGTTGCTGAGACCATCAAGGCGTTCCCGCGTATCAAGCTGATTGAGATCGCCGGACACACCGACACCGCGGGCAGCGATAGCTACAACGAGAAGCTTTCTCAGGCACGTGCCGAATCAGTCATGAAGTTCCTGATCGACAAAGGCGTGGATGCCGAGCGCCTGCAGGCCAAAGGCTACGGAGAGAGCCGACTGCTCGTGAAACCGCCCGAGGGGGAGAAGGAAACCGAAGCTGGCGCCGAGAAGAATCGACGCGTCGAGTTCAACATCCTCGAGCAGGAAGAGGTCACCAAGACCGTGCGTGAAGATCAGGTGCCCGAAGATGCGGCCACGATCGAAAAGGACACCGAGGGTGACAAAGAAAGTCAGCCCAGGGAGGGCGACCAAGAGCCAGAGGAAGGCAACTCCACGGAGGGAGACGCCAAAGAAGGCGATAGCGAGTAGTCCGAAAGGCCTTTTCGCACCAATCACGGCGGGCCCTGCGGGGCCCGCCGTTTGCATTTTTGGCGAATCCTTTACGGACCAGACGAATCTCATCTGCAACAACTTTTCTGGAGGTAAACGTGGCCCAATTACTCGCATTTGCAGGCTCGCTTCGCGAAGCCTCAATCAACCGTCGACTCCTCGAACTCGAGGTGCGAATTGCCCAGGGGGCAGGCGCTGAGGTCAACACGATCGACCTCAATGAGTTCGACCTCCCGCTCTACAATCAGGAAATCCAAGACAACGAGGGGTTTCCTGCAGAAGCCGTCGCCTTTAAAGAGCTACTCGACGAACATGATGGATTCATCCTGGCGCAACCCGAGTACAATTACGGGACTCCTGGTTTCATCAAGAATCTGTTCGACTGGCAGTCGCGCTTTCGGCCGCAGCCTTTTCGCGGTCTTCACGCGTTTCTGAGCTCGGCGTCACCAAGCCTGGTCGGCGGCAATCGCGGACTCTGGGATACGGTCCAGCCGATGCTTTTGCTCGGTGTGCACGTCTATCCCAATCTTTTCTCTCTCGCCCGGGCGAACGACGCCTTTAACGACGACGGCACATTCGCCGATGAGCAATTGCAGAAACGCCTCGAAGACGCCCTGCAGGGTTTTGTGGAGTTTGTCGACAGGACTAAGGCTTGAGATATTTCCTCGTGGTTTTTGCACTCTTTTCGGTCGCCTGCGCAGGTGCGCCGGAGTCCTCAAAAGCCCTGGGTGCCGGCATCTACGACACCCTTGAAGACTCGATGGTCCCTCGGGAAGAGTTTGAAGAAACCCTGCGAAATGCCGACTACGTGATCGTCGGCGAGTCGCATGGAATGCCGCTCGATCACGAGCTCGAGCAGGAGGTCTTTTCGATCTTGCTTCGGGGCGAGCGCCAGGTGGCGCTGGGGCTCGAGATGTTCCAGCGTCCGTATCAAAAAGACCTCGATGACTATAGCTCGGGGGCCATCGATGAAGCGCAGCTTCTCGAACGCACCAACTGGGATGAGCGCTGGGGATTCGGAGCCGAGTTTTACGCACCGCTCTGGCGTGCAGCGCGTTCTCAATCGCGACCTATCATCGCTCTGAATGCGAGGCGCGAATTGACCAAAGCCGTTGCTCAGGCAGGGCTCGAAGAGCTCGAGGACGAATACGCGAACGACCTCGTCGATATCGATACCGGAAATGATGCCTACAGCGAGTGGCTTCGAGGAATCTTTGCGGCTCACGGCATGAAGGCCGACAGCGGCAAGGTGCAGAATTTCATCGAAGCGCAGCTCGTATGGGACGAGACGATGGCCGATTCGGCATATCGCGCGCGCCAGCGCCCGGATGTCGATCAGGTGCTCGTCGTCGCTGGTCGAGGTCACGTCGAGCGAAGGTGGGGTATTCCATCTCGCATCGAAAGGCGTGACCCTGACGCGACCGTCGTGAGCGTCGTTCGTCCTTCTGGCCAGACACCGTTGCACGAAATGATCGAGGACGATTATGCGCGATTCATCATCATCGATGCGGCGCCCGCATCACGGTGACTCGAGCACCTGAACGATCGTCTTGCCTTCGCGCCCGCGATAGATCAGGACTGTCGCGAAATCTGAACCTCGGGCAAACGACAGAAATTCATGATCGGATGGAGGTTTTACGCCGCGTCGCTCGGCGAGGTCGAGCAGGCGCGTCGAGTCGCTGAGCTTCCATCCACGATGATGCATTGCCATGCGGTAGAATCGTGCAGCATCTGGAGGCGTGAGCTGGCCATGGAACACGTTCGAGACGTATCCCTTTTCGCCAGATTCAGCCGCGAAGCGAGTCTTGCGGACGCAACCCATGCACACGGGTATCGTCGCCGATGGCGAGACGTTGGCCGCATGTTTCGGCTCTTCGAACTTCTCCATGTCGAGCTCTTCGTCAGACCACATTGCCGAAATGCGCGTACGATTGCCCTCGCGCATGGCCTCGACCCAGCGCATGGCTTTGACCTGACCCGATGCCTCTTTATACCCACCGTTTTGGAGCACCTCCGTCAAGAATTCGAGGCCATCCTCAGCCTCGCCCCTGCTCTCCATGCCGACCATCGACACATAGTCATCTGAGATCTGTGTCGGTACGACGCCACCTCCGAAGAAATCGGTCATGCGGTCGAAACGTGTCTTCAATTGTTCGGCGGCGGCCTCGCGTTTGTCGGCCGAAAGCCTGGACCACTGGTCGGGGCGCGCTGCCATCTCGGCCCTGGGCAGCGAGCGCGTCCAGCGGCGTTCGTTGATGCCTTCTTCGACGAATTTATCCTGGAACCGCCGCAAGACCTGCACCGGAGACTCCTGCGTGGTCGCGGTCGTGAAGAAGACCTTATTGCCGTTCCAGTCGTACGAGCGAGGCTCTTCCATTCCGAGGTCGACCATCGAGCGCGCGAATTTCTGGGTCTTAGACTCTTCGGCGAAATTCAGGGCGATAATATCCGCCTCAGCCTCGCGAACTTCGGGCTGCGTCGGCCGCTCCATCGTCAGAATCGACGAGGCAATCAAGAAGATGGTCGCGCCCGCCGCCGTGACCTTGAGAGAGTTTTTGAGCCACGTTGGCATCACCCACCCTCCTCTGCTTCCTGCTGTTCTTCGAGCTCTTCTTCAGCATCTCCGACGCGCTCATCCTGGGTGCTTTGTTCTTCTTGATATTCCTTGACAACGTCGCCCGGGTCGGGGACGCCCGGAGGCGCATTGCCGCTGTTGCTGCTCGTTCCTTGAGAGGAAAGGCCGTCGCCGTCTCCGAAGACAAAGAGATTGTAGTAATTGTCCTGACTCTGGGCGAGTACCCAGGCGATACCAAAGGTCGACTTGGTGCCAAGGCCCGAGAGGGGTTTGGGTGCGACGAGCGTATCGCCGTGCCAATCCAAAGTCTCGTTTCCAAGCACACTCAGATCGACGACCCGGCTTGCCCCACCGAATGCCTCGCCGTAGCGGATTCCAGCGTCGACGGACTGAAAGGCACCTGTTGTACCAATGACCTCAGTCACGATATCCAGTAGGTTTCCACCGCGGCCGCGATCGAAATCCAGGACCGAATCGTCAATGACTTTGCGCGCAAACGGCGCGTCCGTAACGCTTCCCGGAGACCAGTGAACCGGGTCGACATCGAACTCGGGGTGGGCCTGGGCTGGCAGCGATCGGAGCGCGGACTCGCCGAAATGTCCGCCGGTTCCGAGCCCGACCATCACGCCGCCTTCGTATCCGTAC
>CAYFTY010000178.1:0-7472 GCA_964346045.1 uncultured Bradymonadales bacterium
CCGGCGCCGGCGATCGGCGTTCTCTTCCTCGTCTGGACGGCCGCAAAAGCCGCCCTGAAAACCCTGCAGACGAAGCTTCCGGCCGCCGAGCGAAAGGCGGTCGATCTCGGCTCAGACGAAGTCCGGATGGCGCGAGCCGAGGCGCTTTTTGGAGTTCATCGCAGCAAAGAGGTGATTTCGGAACTTTCGAAGACATGGGCGAATCTCGAAGATTCGCGTCAATGTCGGGCGCTCTATCTGGTGGCGCGCAGCCACACGAAACTGCGCCAACACAGCGATTCGCTTGGCTGGTACGATCGTCTGCTCGAGAAGTGCGACGCCCAGACATGGCAGCGGCGCGGGCTCTACCTCGCGGGGAAGGGAAGCTGGAACGCCGGCAAGCACAAGCGAGCCCTCGGCTATTTCGAAAAGATCTACGAAGATCACGCAAGCCATTCCTTTGCCGATGACGCCCTCTACTTTTCGGCTCGCATCCGCCGCGAAGATGACCGAAACAAAGATGCTGCAGCACTTCTGAAGCGCCAGGTTCGAGAGCATCCGAGTGGGGATATGGCCAAGGATGCCCACTGGTTGCTGGTGCGAGAGATGTTCGCGTCCAGGGATTATCAGGCGGCCGTCTCGTATATCAACGGGCTGAATCAGACCGGCGAAGACGATCTCTACACGCGAGGACGCCTCGCGTATTTTCGAGGCCGTGCCCTGGAGCTCTCGGGAAAGAAAGATGCCGCCCGCAAAGCGTATCGAGCAGTCGTCGAGAAGTTCCCGCTCTCGCACTACTCCCTCTTTGCGCTGAACCGGCTCTTTCCAGGCGAAGGCGCGCCCTGCCGCGGCGCTGCCTGCGGTCTGAAGACCGAACGACGGCCCTTGCCGAGCGCGGCAAGCGATCTACAGCGCGATCCACGTTACCTGCGCGCCCAGACACTGCTCGGCATCGAGCTCTCGAGCCTGGCGAGGCGCGAACTCGATTCGCTGAGGCGCGATTACGGCAAGAATGAAGAATTGTGGAAACTCGCCGATCGACTCGATGAAGCTCACGCGTATCCGATCTCGCACGACCTCGCCCGTCGGCATATCGAAGGATGGACCGACCATTATCCAGAGCCGGGCTCACGCATGTGGCAGATCGCTTATCCACGACCCTTCTGGAGCGTGGTGAATCGCTGGACCCACCAGCGCAAAGGAGTCGATTGGGCGCTCGCATACGCAATCATGCGCGAGGAGAGTGGCTTCTCACCTTCGATCGAGAGCTGGGCGAATGCCCGCGGCCTGATGCAGTTGATCGAGCCGACTGCTCAACGCATGGCGAAGGCCGAAAATCTCAGTGATTACACATTTTCGAGGCTCTTCGACCCCGATATTGCTCTCAGACTCGGTACCGCATACCTCGCGTTTCTCGCCGAAAAATCCAATTCTCACCCGGCGCTGGTGATCGCAGGATATAATGGTGGTTGGGGAAATGTTGGTTCATGGCTCGAGGATCCCCCCTCTCGGGAGCTCGATCTCTGGATCGAAGATATCCCGTATGGCCAGACTCGAAAGTATGCCAAGCGGGTGCTTCAAACCTACTGGACCTACCGGTTTCTCTATGAAAAGAGCGAGGTTCCCCGCCTGCCCATGCGTGTGAAATGATCGACCAAAAAGTTCTCGCCGGGCGCCGATTGTGGTAGTTCGGGGCTCTGGATTTGAGGATATGTTGTGCACAGGTTGCGCCCCGGGTCGCATGCGGTATTCTTGTAGGCGACCAAAAAGCCCGAAAGGTGGTCCATGTTCAAACTCGTAATCGAGGATGACGAAGGGAATAAGACCGTTGTTCCCGTCATCCGTGACGAGATTTCAATTGGACGGCAAGAAGGCAACACGATTCGCCTGACCGAAAGAAACGTCTCGCGTCGTCACGCCAAGCTCGTCAAAGAAGAGGAGAATCTCTTCGTCGAAGAGGTGTCGGCTCGCTACGGTACTCGCAAGAATGGCGAGCGTATCGAGGGGCGCGCACGATTCGACGTCGGGGATGTCTTCTTGATCGGCGACTACCGCCTGAGTCTCGAGGGAGACACGCCCAAGGCCGAAGAAAAGCCAGCACCTGCGGCGGCACCGCCGAAGCCCGAAGACCGCAAGCCCAACCCGTTCACGAACGCGCCGACGCAGATTACGCATCGGGACGACATCGAGAAACGAGCGAGTCAGGGCACCGAGATCTTGCCGGCTCAACCGGCCAAGATCGTCGTCATCTCGAGCAATTTCGCCGGTCAGGAATTCCCGCTGAATCGCAAAGAGATGGTGATTGGACGCTCGGACGAGTGCGACATCATCATCGACCATCGCTCGGTCTCGCAGACGCATGCAAAAATCGCACGCGAGCCGGCCGGCAATTACAAGATCGTCGATCTCAACAGTAAGAATGGCGTCAAGGTCAGCGACGAGCAATATCGGGCTGTCCATCTCAAACGCGGCGACGTCATCGAACTCGGACACGTGAAGTTCCGCTTTGTAGAGCCCGGAGAGAATTACGTATTTACTCCGCATATCGGCGAAGAATTTGAGAAACCGTCTTCGGGATCGAAGACAGGCCTGATCGTGATGCTCGTAGTCTTTCTGGGCATCGTGGTCGTCGGCGGTGGCGTCATGCTCATGGACTCCGAAGGCACACAGGCTGCGACCGAGAAAGAAACGGCCAAGGCCAAGACCGTGGCGGACGAGGACCAGCCGAAAAAAGAAAAACCTGAGAGCGACAAACCCGACGAATGGGTCGCCAGTCAGATCGAGAAGGCGCAGTCCGAGATGGGGTCGGGCTCGCCCGAGCGCGCAAGCGTGCTGCTCGAGGCAACGCGCGACTACCCCTCGGCGAGTGCGGCTCAGCGCGAAAAGATCGACGAAATGCTCTCACTGGCCCGTCGCGAGCGCCCGTTGGAAGCCGAGCTCGAACAGGGAAGAGCTGCTTACGACAAGGGCCAGTACGCCGAAGCGCTCGAGCATTTTAAGAAGATCCCGCCCTCCGACGAATCCCCCATCTATGAGATTCTCGAGCGCGAGGGACTCGCGGATCAAGCCATCGAAAAGCTGGTCTCGCAGGCCAATGCGGCTGCCCGGGAAAAAGAGTTCGACGCGGCTGAGGGACTGCTCGACGAAGTCTTGCTCTACGACGACGAAAATGCTGACGCGCTCGCTCTTCAGGAAATGATCGAAGAATCAAAGAAGAAAGCGGTGGCATCCAAGTCGAGCAGGCCAAAGCGAAACCCGGCGCCCAAGAAGGCGCGACCGGCACGAAAAGATCCGCAAGAGGCCATCGCGGCTGCCCAATCGGCTCTTTTGTCCGGCGACAACGCTGGCGCGATCAAAAACTGCAAGGGCGTACGCAACGCCAAATGCTATCGGATTCTCGGTGTCGCTTATAAAAAGACCGGCGACATCGAGCGTTCGTGCAAATATTTCGAGCGAGCAGGCCTGCAGCCGGACCATTGTAAATAACTTCCGATTGATGGAGGTTTAGCGATCGCTACCGTTCACGGTGACCTCAACGGACTCAAGCCGAGTCAGGTCAAGACACTCGAGAAACTCTTCCGACGTCGCGTGGGGCGCAACACCCCTGTGACGCAAGAGTTGGCAACCCAACTCACATTCATTTCGCACGACATCAATCGCGTCGTGGCCGTGCTCGTCGATCGAAACGGGCGCGTCGAGAATGTGATGGTCGGTGACGCCGAGCGCGTCTACCTGCCCGATATCGGCCGTATGCGCGCCGGCGCCACTCGATTTCGTGGCGTCCGGCTGATCCGTACGTTTCTCGGCGATGGCCGAGAGGTCGAGCTCACGCCCGAGGACATTACAGACCTTACCAAGCTGCAGCTCGACGCTGTGATTTCGATCGGTGTCGCGGCCGGTGGTTATCCGGGAAAGACCGTCTGGGCCTATCTCGTGCCTCAGAACCCGGAGGGAATCCTCTACGAGAGTGAGCAGGCCCCGAACCCGGCCGAGCTCGAGGTGGATTTCGACCATTTCATCCGCGAGCTCGAGGCTGAATTCCAGCGTAAGGGTGCTGAAACGGTGCGCACCGGCGGCGAGCGCGCGATGCTCGTCTATGTTTCGACGCCTGACGATCGCGGGCTCGAGACCGAGATCAGCGAAATGCGCGAGCTCTGCCGAACGGCAGGAGTCGACATCGCAGACACGATCGTGCAGAAGCGCTCATCCATCCACCCGAAATACGCGATCGGCAAGGGAAAGGTCGAAGAGGTGAACCTGAGAGCGCTGCAGCTCGACGTCGACCTTCTGATCTTCGGTCAGGACCTTTCGCCCGGACAATTACGCGCGATCACCGACGAGACCGAATTGCGCGTCATCGATCGCACCCAGTTGATTCTCGACATCTTTGCGCAACACGCCAAGACCGCCGACGGTAAGCTCCAGGTCGAACTCGCACAGCTCAAATACAACCTGCCTCGGCTGGGAATGAAGAACACCGGCATGTCGCGCCTCACAGGTGGGATCGGCGGTCGTGGACCCGGTGAAACCAAGCTAGAGATCAACCGACGTCGCGCCAATGATCGCATCCGGCGGCTCGAAAAACGCATCGAGAAGCTCTCCAGCCAGCGCCAGCTGAGACGCAGCCGTAGAAACGCGCGGCGCGTGCCGGTGGTTAGCATCGTCGGCTATACCAACGCCGGCAAATCAACCCTTTTGAACCAGCTCACGCAGAGCGAAGTGATGAGCGAAGATATGCTCTTCGCGACTCTGACTCCGACTTCGCGCCGGCTGCGCTATCCGGACGAGCGTGAGATCGTATTCACGGATACGGTGGGCTTTATCCATGACCTGCCAGCCGACCTGGTGGCGGCGTTCAAGGCAACCCTCGAAGAACTCGAGGAGGCCGACGTGCTGATCCACGTGGTCGACATGGCAGACCCCAATTTTGCCGAGCGGATCGAGGCGGTGAACCGGATTCTGGGAGACCTGGAGCTGCTCGAGAAAGAGCAGATTCTGGTCTTCAACAAAGAAGATCTTCTCGAGCCTCATGAAGCCGAAGCGACCGCCGCACAATATGAGGCGATTCCAGTATCTGCGCTGCAGGCGGATACCATCGTGCCGGTGGTCGAGGCGCTGGAGCGACGACTTTTCGAGCAGGCCCAGCAAGACGACTCGATGTACACGCCGCCCCCGATTTTCTAGCAAGCCATCGCCGCGGCTCTCCCGACTCATGGGTCGGGCGCGGATTGATCGAAGCACCGAGGCGACCTAGAATTGAGCTTCCGAGTTCGGAGCGGCCCGGGAATGTCCGATGGCTTTCCGCTTGTTTCGCCCCTGACGACTGACGCGAGGACCGGAATGACCTACGAGGAATTCGAGTGGCACATCCTGCGGATGGCCTACGAAGAGGGAGTCGAGAGGCTTCGTCCGCCTATGCTGGCGTACGCGCTCGGCATTCCTCATGATCGAGTGTCATCGTACCTCGAGCAGGCAGCCCATAATGGCGTGCTCGAGATGGACGTGACGGCGGACGGCATGCTCGAATATTTCGTGCCTGGCGTCGACGCGTCGAGCCCTCTTCCAAGCCCGGTATGGCGCGAAGAGAGCGAGGCTACCGACGATGCAGACCCGGCCGATGAAGACGGATTCGATGGATCGATTGACGGTGAGGTCACGCGCTCGAAGTCGCGCAAGAAGGTTGACCGTTCGCAGATCCCCCCGAGTCTTCGGGCTGCGATTCAAGAGCGTTATGACGGCGCAGACGGCGGAACTCAGGGACAGTATGTGGTCGGCCAGGGGTCGATCGAAGACGAGTGGCAGCGAGCGGGCGACGAAGGCGCGATGGTTCTGCATGACGCAGACGATTCGCTGATGCCGCTGCGCGTAGAGTCCACCGACGAAGCCTTCTGTGATCCTTCGCGCACCATGTTCATGCGACAGATTCGGGTCTATGGCTCGCAATCCCAGCAAACGCTTCGCGACCAGTGCGCGCGTCTCTTTCAATCGTTCGGATATCGTGTCGTCGATTCGACGTCAGACCGCATGCGCTTCGAACGCGGCAGCGTGATGTTCATTCTCGCACTCGTACCCCTCTTTGTGCTGGTCGTGCCGCTCTTCGTGTATCTGGTGCTCTACTGCACCGGTCGGTCGACCATCCAGCAGGAGCCGCTCGAGCTCGATGTACAATTCCGGCGGGCAGGCGGCGCCGAACCCTTCTGGGAGATCGACCTCACCTTTGTCGGGCTGCACGGGGTCGTCCTCGGTGCCGCCGATCAGAGGGTACTGAATCGCGAGATCGATACGCTGCGCGAGGAATTGCGCTGGGCGCTGACAGGCACCTGACCCACGCGCCACGCGGACCTCCATGGCCATCATCGACCCGACTCAGATCGCAGGAGCGCGTGTTCTCCTCGCCGAGATCGGAGTCGTAGACACACTTCGCGCTGCCGCAAAAATCGCCGGAGCCGAAAGGCGCGGCGAGCCGTTTGCCGAGCTCGGCGCCCCCTCGAATCCAAACGAAAGATTGAGCCGCCAGCAGATCGCACCTGCGGTTTTGCTCTATCGCGCCCTTTTGAACCTCGGCTATTCGGACACCAGGGCTCTCGAGGTGACTGAACACGCCGTCATCGAGGGGGCGGTCGCATTTTTACGAGAGACGATCGGACGAATCGACCGCGACGAGATCGAGTCGATGAGCGAGGCCGAACGCGAGGAATTTGCCCGCACCCGCGGCGCGAGATTTTTCAATGCCACGGTCGAATGGAATTCAATCGACGAGAGGGCCGTCGACTTCACCGTCACCCACTGCCTCTTCCCCGGGCTTTGCAGAGCCGTGGGGCATCCCGAGCTGGCACCTCTCTTCTGTAAGGGAGATGCCAAATTCTTCGGTGAGGTCGAAGAAGGAGTCGAACTCATCCGCCCCGAGATGATTGCGACCGGTGGCTCGACGTGCCCCTTCCGAATTCAGTTCGTAGACGACTGACGACGACGAAGAAAGAAGAGGCCGAGCAAGAGCATCCAGGCGACGGACGAAGATGCCGAACCCGTCGCCGTCGAGCAGCCTTCGTCGTCTGATCCCATCGGGTCCATCATTTCATCGTCTGGGTCAGTCTGGTTGTTGGTATCGCCCTGATTTGTGGCGTTGTTCGTATCGCCATCATTGGTCGCATTATTCGTGCTGCCATTATTCGTGGCGTTATTCGTTTCGCCGTTGTTGGTCGCGTTATTCGTGCCGCCATTATTCGAATTATTGGGAAGCGAAAACCCTTCGCATTGCGAAAAGTCCAGGCGGCACAACGACGAGCATGTCACCGTGCCAGGACCGTAGCCTTCGTCACTGCACTGCGCTCCATTGAGCTCGGTCGTGTCGCATTCCTCTTGCTCGTCGAGCACCCCATCGCCACAGGGGGAGCTGTCCCGATCGGCGGGATTGTAGACGGCGCCTTCGGGGGTGGGGTCGCCAATCATCCACGTCCCCCGCGGGTCACCGAGTTCGTAGCCGGTCGAATAAC
>CAYFTY010000179.1:0-7471 GCA_964346045.1 uncultured Bradymonadales bacterium
ACGGGAACAACATCCGAACTCGGCCAAAGACCGACACGGGCGACTTCTAGCGGCAGCCGCCGTGGGGGTCGGCCAGGGAAGCGTCGAGCGAGCCGACGCGCTCGTCGAAGCCGGCGTCGATGTATTGGTGATCGACACGGCACATGGACATTCAGCCGGTGTAATCAGCGCGGTGAAAGAACTCCGCAAGCGCTTTTCGGAGCTGCAAATCGTCGCAGGCAACGTCGCGACTGCAGGCGGATGCAAAGCATTGATGGATGCCGGGGTAAATGCGGTCAAAGTAGGTATCGGCCCTGGCTCGATCTGCACGACACGCGTCGTCGCCGGTGTTGGAGTGCCGCAGTTGACGGCCATCATGGACTGCGCCGAGGTATCGGCTCAGACTGGCATTCCAATCATCGCCGACGGGGGCATCAAATATTCGGGCGATGTGGTCAAAGCACTCGCCGCCGGCGCCAATACCGTCATGATCGGGAGTCTCTTTGCAGGGACTGACGAGGCCCCCGGCGAGACCGTCCTATATCAGGGGCGTGCCTACAAAATGTACCGCGGCATGGGCAGCATCGGTGCGATGCGGCAGGGCTCGAGCGATCGATACTTCCAGGAGTCGAACACAAGCGACAAACTCGTCCCCGAGGGCATCGAAGGACGCGTGCCCTATCGCGGCTCGCTCGCTGCGAATGTCTTCCAACTCGTCGGTGGCCTGCGAAGCGGCATGGGTTATGTCGGCGCTCCCGATATCGACACACTGCGAACCGAGGGCGAGTTCGTGAAGATCTCGTCGGCTGGCCTGCGAGAGAGCCACGTGCACGACGTGATCGTCACGCAAGAGGCGCCAAACTACAAAACTGTCTGAGGAGACGACGTGTCAGCAACCGAATTACGAAGCGGGATTCTGATTCTCGATTACGGGAGTCAATATACATTGCTGATCGCGCGGCGTATTCGCGAGCTCGGGGTCTACAGCGAGGTATGGCCTTGTAATGATCCCCGTGTCGAAGGGCTCGAAGAAGATACCGCTCGTGGCATCGTGCTCTCGGGAGGCCCGAGTAGCGTCAATGTCGAGGGGGCCCCCGAACTCGATGAAGACGTGCTCCATCTGGGCGTGCCTGTGCTGGGGATCTGTTACGGCATGCAGGCGATGTCACACGCGTTGGGCGGCACCGTCGAATCGAGCACAGTCAGAGAGTACGGTCGGGCAGAGGTCGAAGTCGCACGGCCGGTCGGCCTCTTCTCGGGGTTCGAGGAGGGCGATAAAACCGACGTCTGGATGAGTCATGGAGACTCGGTGACGGGGCTGCCAGAGGGTTTCGAAGTGATTGCTTCGACCACCAATGGAGCGGTCGCAGCGATCGCCGACGAAGACGCCCGACGCTACGGCGTCCAGTTCCATCCCGAAGTCTCGCATACCGAAGACGGCGAGAGAATCCTCGAGAATTTCGTCTTCGAAGTCTGCGGCTGCCGGCAAGACTGGAATATGACCGACTTCATCCAGAGCGCCGTGCGGGACATCCGCGAGGCTGTCGGCGAAGACGGGCAGGTCATCTGTGGACTGAGTGGTGGAGTCGATAGCTCGGTCGTGGCCGCATTGGTCAATCGTGCGATCGGCGACCGACTTACCTGCGTCTTGGTCGACAACGGGCTTTTGCGACATCAAGAGGTGGCCCGCGTGCGGACGATTTTCGAAGATCATTTTGGGGTCGATCTGCGAGTGCTCGATGCGGCCGACGAATTCTTGCTCAAATTGCAGGGAGTCACCGACCCCGAAGAAAAGCGAAAGATCATCGGCGAGATCTTCATCCGCGTCTTCGAGGGGGTGGCTGCTGATATCCCCAACGCGCGATTTCTCGCTCAGGGAACCCTCTATCCAGACGTGATCGAATCGGTGAGTGTCCGAGGCCCGTCGGCGACCATCAAGAGTCATCACAACGTGGGCGGCCTACCCGAGGACCTCGGATTCGAGCTCATCGAGCCGCTGCGAGAGCTCTTCAAAGACGAGGTGCGCGTGCTCGGTCGTGCACTCGGGCTACCTGCCGATATGGTCGATCGCCACCCATTTCCCGGGCCGGGGCTCGCCGTTCGAATCCTGGGCGGAATCACGCCGCGGCGGCTCGACGTCGTTCGCCGCGCGGATCATATCTTCATCGAGGCACTTCGCCGCGAAGATCATTACCACTCGGTCTGGCAGGCTTTCGCTGTCCTTCTGCCCGTGAAAACCGTGGGAGTGATGGGCGACGAGCGAACGTACGATGAAGTGATTGCCCTGCGCGCTGTCACGAGTCGGGATGGAATGACCGCCGACCGCGCGTTATTGCCCGTGGAATTTCTGGGCCGGGTCTCCGACGAAATCATCAATAAGGTTCCAGGCGTCAACCGAGTCGTATACGACGTGTCTTCCAAGCCTCCCGCGACCATCGAGTGGGAATGAGAACGCTGCTTTTCATCCTGGTGCTTTTCTTCCCCGTGCCGCTGCTGGCGAGCAACGGGACCATCGTATTCGTGACCACCGAGGGCGCATCAGAAGAGGCCGCGTACTGGTGGTCGGATACCGAGTCGCAATTCACGAGCTTCGACACGGTCCTCTCCGAGTCGTCTCGAGCCGAGGGTCTCGAACTCGTAGAGCCCGTCAAAACCGAGAAGGTGAGTCGCATCTACCGGACTCCCGAGTTGAGCGACGCGAATGCGGCGACCCTTGCCGGAATCCTGGGTGCGCGATGGGCTCTCATCGGAAAACTCTTCTACACCAAGACTCCGGCGCCTGGATTCAAAGTGAGAGCAGGGGTCACGTTGCGATTAGAGGCAAAGCTCCTCGAACGCAGAGATGATGGTACCTTTCGCATCGCCGACCGAATCGACCTGCGTCACACCCAATTTGCCGACGAGCTCAGCACCGCGACCGATCTTGCCGAGACCGAACTCGCGCGGATGACCGTCGGTTGGGTCGAACTACGCCTCCGACAGCCGGTCGTGTCCGCTGACGGCCCACCGCTCTCTGGAGATTGGCTCTTGCTTCACGACCTCGAAGACGGACGCACTCTCGAGGCCGTTCTTCGCGCACTCCGAGACGCGGATTCCGTGTCCGAGGCGCGTATTGGCTGGACCGATGGCAACGTGGTCGCCCTCGAACTCACCGGTGCCAGTGGCCCGCTAAGCCCCGCGGCGATTCGAGCTGCAGCTGCATCGCTATCACCCGACGAGCGTGGATTCTCACTCGAGCCCACGCCGAGTCGTGAGGATTCGCTCGTCGAATTCGAGGTTCAGGTTCTGACCGAAGCGCAGTAAACTTCAGCAAATTTGACATCGAGTTGGAGGATAGACGTGTCTGACCAAGACGAAGTCCCCAGAAACGTCCACGGGTCGGGGATGAATCCTACCCAGATGTGGCACTACTTCCGCCGGTACCCGTACATCCTTGCCAAGGTCGCGCTCTGGGCACTTGCGATCGGCGCATTATTTTTCATCGTGCGAAGCGTCGAAGCCGTGCTCTTTCCGGTCGCGGTTTCGATGCTCATTGCGTACCTCCTCGACCCGACCGTCGACTGGTTCGAAGAACGCGGTGTCAGCCGCACGATCACGATCATCCTACTCATTACCGCAGGCCTCGTATTCGCGGCGCTATTTGTGCTCGTTCTCTATCCGACGATCGCCCGGCAGGTTGCCAATGTCGTCGAGAAGCTCCCGCAGCTCGTCGTGCTTTTCGAGGACAAACTTCTGCCATGGGCAGAGACCGAGCTCGGGCTCGAGATTCCGGACACGGCCTCGGCCGCGATGGCCGAATATGGAGATACGGTTCGGCAGCAGTTGCCGACCGTAGCCGAACGAATCAGCCAGTGGGCCGGCGGGTTGCTGGCCAAGACCGGCCCGATTCTGGCGAGCCTCCTGAATATCGTGATGATCCCGATCTTCACGTTTTATTTCTTGCGAGACTTCGACTCCATGCGGTTGAGCACGGTCGAGTTCATTCCGGAGGGTGGCCGTGATGCCATTCTCGAGCGTGTTCGCCGCGCCGATGACGTGGTCGGCGCGTGGTTTCGCGGGCAGGTAGAGGTCGCAGGCATCCTCGCCGTGCTCTATTCGATTGGGTTGGGGATTACGTTCGGATTCTCAGGCTCCGGGGTTTTAACCGGAATCGCGATTGGAGTCGTGACGGGTCTACTCAATATCATCCCGTACTTTGGCGTGCTCATCGGGGTAGTGCTGAGTTCGCTGATCGTGATTCTCGACTGGTCGGGGTGGGGCCCACCTCTGGGTGTCGCCGCCGTCTTCATCATCGTGCAGACCCTCGAAGGCTATATCATCACGCCCAAGATCGTCGGCGAAAAGGTCGGACTCTCACCGGTGGTCGTGATCATTGTGCTCTTGCTCGGTGGCGAGCTCTTCGGGCTCCTCGGGGTTCTTCTGGCGATTCCCATCGCTGGCGTCGTGCGCGTGCTCCTCCCTGATATCATCGAGCGATATAAGGCCACGCCGTTTTATACCGGCGAGTTGCTCTATGACCTCGAGAAACCGATGGACGTGATTCCCAAAAACGAGCGTCGTGAGCGAGAAAGTAGCCCGGCATCGGCGGGCGCTGAAGAGGCCGCAGACGAGGAAACGCCTGAGAGCGAGACCGATTCTAAAGAAAAGATGGAGAAGGACGCAGAAGAAGAGGAGTGAGCGTTGACTCTGAAAGAGGCTACTGAAACGATGGTGGCGGCTGTCTTTGAAGGAACTGAGACGTGAGCGAAGAAAAGAAGCGCCCAACACTGGCGAGACGTATTCGCAATCTTTTGAGCGCGGAATTTGACCGTCTTGCTCCGGCAGACGCCGCCGGCGTGCTCAGCGCAATCTCCAACGAATTGAATCAGATGTCCGAAGCGGGCGTCTCGTCGATCTCCGAGATGTCACGGACTGCAGGGGCCGTGTCGGAAGTCTGGCAAGAAGACAGCGACGACCCGCGGCTCATCTATGCAGAAGACGGCTCGGTCGAGGTCCGGACGTCGCATTCGGCGACGACCGCGCGCCTGGTCAATGAGATCCTGAATGTCGGCGCCGTGATGCTCGACCTCGATCCATTGCCCGAACTCAACAAGGTCGTTTCGGTTCGATTTCGCTTTCCCGAACTACATCTCGATTTTGGGACGAAGGGCAGGGTGGTTCATGCTTCGGCCAAGGGGGTCGCCATCGAGATGAGTCATCTCGATAAGGAGGATCGCGCAGCTCTCGAAGGGCTCTGGCCAGATATCCAGGCCTCCGCCCAGGCGCAAGAGCAAGAAGACGTCGACTCTGCAGAGCGGGCATCAGCTCAGGATCGCAAGGCAATCTCGCAAACTACGCAGGCACCAGGAGGCGTAAAAGCCAGCGATTCTGTGCCGATTCCATCTCTCGCGCGTCGTCCCGAGACTCAATTTCGACGCCGTGTCGATCTGACGAATCCAGACGTCAAAGTGATCTCGTCGACCCAGATGGGCATCAAAGCGGTCACAACGCGGGAGCTCTACGGGCCGGCGATTCCCACAATTGAGCCCACCAGCGAATTCGACCGCGAAGAAAAGCTTGCAGAGGATCGTATTCTGGACATCTTCCTGCAGCTTTCGCAGGACGGAATGACAGGCATGGTCGAACTCGTGCACGAGAGCGCAGAGCGAGACGAGCCGATTCGACGCCAGATCCTTCTCGACAGTGGTTTTGTGGTCGAAGTGTCGCGAGAGCCGCGCAACGCCGATGAAGAACTTGGGCCCATGCTCTTTCGAGCGGATCGGATTACCAAACAACAACTTTCGATGTCGGCGGCCCACGCAGATGAGCACGGAGGTTCGATCGAGCGAAGCCTTCTCGACCTCGGGATTCTGGATCCCGACCGCATCCGGCAGTCGATTGCCGGGCGCCTGACCTATCTACTGCGAGAAACTCTCTCGCTGAGCCGCGGGGAGGTTCGCATCTACCCGTCGGGAGCCTTGCCTGCTGGCTTTCTCCCGGCACCACCGCTCCGGGTGCACGTTGCGGTCGAGAGGATTGCGTTCAAGCGACTTTACGAGAACTATCGGCAGAAGCCTCTGAAAGAGCGCGAAGCGATCGCCAACGATTACCTCGATGCGTATCCCGAAGTCGTTCCCGAAGAGATCGAGAGGGTGGAGCGCACGCTGACTGACGATGCGCACAGCCTGCTCCTCGAAAAGGTCATCAACGGAAGACGACGTCTCAAAGAGGTCTTCACCGAGAGCACGCTCGGACATGCCGAGACCTTTGCGCTGGTTCACTCGCTGCATCGTATGGGCCTGGTTCGTTACGATCGCTCTTTGCACCAGACGGTCGTGCGGGAGCGGTTCCGCGAGAACGTCACCGTTAAGTACCTCAGTGTACATAAGGCGAGTTATTTCGAGGTCTTGAATGTTCACTGGTCGAGCTATGACGATGTCATCGAAAAGGCCTACGACGAGCTAAAAAACCAATTTGATCCCGACGAGGTTCCCGAAGAGATGGAGGCCGACGTGCACCAGCGAGTCGGCGAAATCCGCGATCGCGTCGAGTCGGCCTATCAAGTGCTCGCGAGGCGCGATACCCGTCATGCGTATCGGAAGCGGGTAATGCCCGAATATAAACTCGCCCACGCCATTCCTCTCTTCATGAAGCAGGCCGAGCTCGCCGAGAGGCGCCGGCAATGGACGGAATCCAAAGACGCGCTTCATCGGGTGCTCGAGATCGAGCCCGAGCAAAAGGCAGCAACGCTCAAGCTCGAGCGCATCGAAGCCATCCTCGATAATCGTCTCTCGCCAGACGCGACCGAAAGCACTTTCTGAAAGTCGGAGCAGCCGTGAAGTATCTCGCCTGCGTGTTCTTTTGTGTGCTTGCGTTTGGCTGTGAGAGCGAATCTGCCCGAGACTCGCACGAGCCTGGGGAAGACCACTCTGCATCGACGCCCGAAAAAGAAGCCTCGGCGAAGAGTCCGGGCGCGGCACTCGCCGAAGCCAGCCATCACGTACACGCCTCTCGCTTGCGAGCAAGACCGATCGAGCCGCTCCCGGCCCATGTTCGCATCCGTGGGGTCGCGCTGCCGCTCTACAACGAATTCCCTGCGCTCTCGTACGAGGGCATGCTCGGCCAGATTGCTGACTCGGGCGCGTCGCATGTAAGCCTGGTCGTGAGTTGGAATCAGCGCACGATCTATTCCAATGACATCGCGCCTCGCGCCGGAGATTCCCCGCCGACCGAACGAGCCGTCGAAGTCGCTCGCGCCGCCCACCAGAGGGGGCTTGAGGTCATCGTCTTCCCGATTCTGCACATCCAGCTACGAAACGAGGGCGAGTGGCGGGGCAAGATGGCTCCGTCGGCCCCGGATATCTGGTGGGAGAATTATCGGAATTTCATACTCCATTGGGCCGAGGTCGCGAGCCGCTCCGAGAGCGAAGTGCTCTCGGTGGGGAGCGAACTCTCGTCGATGGAAGGCTACGAGAGCGAGTGGCGAGGGCTCATCGAAGAGGTCCGCGGCACA
>CAYFTY010000180.1:0-7452 GCA_964346045.1 uncultured Bradymonadales bacterium
GAGCCACATCAGGTTCTCCACCAAAGGGCATCCCGCGAGCGACTTGAGTCCGATCATCTTCTTCTTCGTCGGCACCATCTTCCCCGGACTCCTGCTCGTCGATCTCTCCCTCGCCGGACTCCTCTTCACCGGCTTTCGCTTGCGGATCGAACTCGGGCGGTCCGTCTACGATTTCGAGGTCCTCTTCATCGAGTGGCTCGACCCCGATCTCCGAGGCGACCGATTCGAACGCAGTTTCGACGTCGCTCTCCAGCGGATCCGACTCTTCCGATGCATCCTCGGATTCCGATGGTTTCGAGTTCTCTTCGGCAGACGCACCGTCTCTTTCGACCTCGACCACCTCTTCAGGCAAGTCGGGGATCCGCTCGCCTTCGGGAGGAAGGCCCTTGCTCTTGACCATTTTGATAATCGTTTCTAGCTGTTCTCCGACCTCGACAGCCGTGGCTTCGAGCTGAGTCGATTCGTAGTCAGCTTCATTGCGTAATCTGCCCAGTAGCACCATGGCGGTGCGGCTGCCAATCGGTATGGGGATGGTCGCGAGTGATTCGTCCGGAACTTCTCCGAACGCATCGAAGAGCGCGACGAGACCCAGCTCGTCTGGAGTTCCTCGAGCCGGCCGGCCGCCGATCGCCATCGCGTCTGAATCCACGCTTCCGCGCGTCCGTCTCAATTCTTCGAGGTCGACGGATTCAAAAAGCGCCCATTCCCGAACGAAAACGGCTTGAACCGTACCGTTACCGACGACCAGAATCGCGCTCGACTCAAACCACTCGAGCGCGAAGCCAAGTACCACCTGCAGCACCACGTCCCGGTCGTAGGTATTCCTCAAGAACTGAGAGACCGTCGCGGCGCTCCAACCTCTTCCCCAATCGACCTGTGGTTTCGACTCAGCCAACGATTCCTCATGCAGCCCGACGTTCTGTGCCGAACCCTCTAAAAACGCACTCAGCCACGGGGCCGGCGAGTCGCCAAAGAGCCGTGACAGTGCCTCGTAAAAGCGAATGGCCGGCCAGATCAATTCCTGAACCGAGCGACCCATTTCCTCTTCAAGTTCAGCCTTCGCTTCGTCATCGAGCGGCTCGACAACGTACACCTGAACCCTATCCTCGCTCACATGCGCGGGGATTACGCGATACTCGCGGATCAGCCCCGTAGGCAGAAGCTCGAGCGCGTCTCGTTCAATATGAGCGAAGGCATCTACCTGTGCACGTTCGAGTGTGTAGGCATTTGCCAATTTGGCAAGTAATTCAGTCTCGTCGAGCCCCGACTCGGTCAGAACGTACGCCTCGGCGCGAGCACGTCTGGGAATCCCAGTTGCCCCCGCGAGGGTTCCGCCTTCGGCAAACATCTCGGCATCGAGCAAACCCTCCTCGATGAATGCCGCGATAATTGGTGTCTCGTTCACGATCTCGGAAGTTCTCCGAAGCAGTCGCTAAAGTGAGTTGGGTCAGTAGCGGGGAGGATAGCAACAGGATCCCCGGAAGGTCAAAAACAAAGGGGCTCAAAGCAACCACTAGCCCGATAAAAATCAATGCCTTCGACAGCCTTCAGCTCGACCCGACACGCCACACGGATCCTTCGGTGCCAAAGCGCAGCTTCTCGTGCGCATCGGGGTCGACCGCATCGGGGTAGTGAACGACCCATAGTCGAGAGCGACGTTCGTCAGGAAGTCCCTCGAGTTTTTCGAGGGGCGTATGTGCGGGCCCATGGCTCGACTCATGGAGGACAGCATCGGCGCCATCGAATAGCCACTCGACCAATTCGGGATCCCACGCGGTATCGCAGGAATGGGCGAGCGTGGCGTCTTGCGCACGGATTCGAAGGGCTGCCGCAGGTAAATGGTGGGTGGTTTTTCGTGTCGTGATCTCAAAAGGTCCAATGGTCGTCGAGCCCCCCCATGGCACCTCGTGGAGGGTCGCGAAATCCGAGAGGCGATTTTTCTGAAACGCATCACCGTCCCAGAATTGGCCGAGCGAAACCTCCAAACGACGCTCCCAGAGAACTTCGGCAACCTCAGGCGTCGTGAAGATCTCGGTCGATTTCTGGAGCACCATCGCTCGAAAGGCGAGGAGCATCTCGAGCCCATTGACGTGGTCCCCGTGCAGATGCGTGATGAATACCGCATCCAGATCACCGAGCTTGACGCTACGACCCTCGAGCGGGAATGCGTTCTCTTCGAGCGCTCTCCGAAAACTGTCTGGACAGTCGACGAGCAGGTGAAACCCGTCTCTTCGCACGATGAAATGTGTTCCCCAGTGCCGCGTCGAAAAAGCGTCTCCAACTCCTCCTATCAATAATTCCATCTGGTCTCCCGGGCGTGAATCTTCGCGTGAAAATTCATCGTGCATCCTCGATTTTCGAAAGTCGTTCTTCAAGCTTTCGGTATTTCTGGGTCAAATCCTCGAGCTCCCCACGGATCGCCGCCACCGGATCGTCAGCGGCTTTGCGAAGTGAATCGACGACCCGTCCAATCTCGACGCGTTCCTGATGCGAAAGGTTCGCACTCATCATTTCGATCCGTTCAACCGACTCGGTGGCTCCCATCGCCGCGAGCCCCCTGGCCGCGTGTTTTGCGACCCACGCATCGGAGTCCCGAAGCCAATCTTCGAGCTTCAGCCGGGCACGTGTGCGTTCGGGGTCGTCGAGCAGAGCCGCGAGCTGGCCATAATACATCGCCGCCATCGCACGTGCACGCCAGTAGGTAGTCCGCTCGTCCACGATCGCCGCGATTGGCGAGAGACTTCCGGCGTCTCTTCGAGCTCGATAGCCGCGGGCTGCTCCCCACGCGGCGAAATCATGTGCGTCGTCTACGCGAAAGCGCGCGATGGCCTCGGGATCGACCTCCTGCGAGCCGAGGGCCGCCAGCGCGTTGCTCGCTGCCAGAGGTGTCTCGACGCCCTCGCCCAGTCTGCGCTCGAGCGCCTGCTGGATGCGCGAGTCCCGGACGCCTTCGGCGGCCGCCATCACTGCATCCAGGACCATCGGGTCATTTTCATTCTCGATGCACCTCGCCAGTGCCTCGATCGAAACGGAGGTCCCGGCGCTGGCGAGCGCGCCGACGAATTCGCGTCTGCAGCCCCAGAAAGACTCTCGCTCATACGCCTCTTCAATCGCTTCGATTGCAGCTCGGCGCGGCTTCTCGGCGAGCGTTCTGGCTGCGTGGATGCGACCGAGAACATCGCCGTGTTCGAGCTCGGCGATGAGTTTTTCGCGGCCGGGATCAAACGTCAGCTTGTGCAACGAGGTCCAACCGGGATCGATCTGAACCCAGTCCGGCTCGGAAGGCAGGTCGAAGCTGAAGGTCTTCTTCGCCCGGTCGATGTCGATCTCGCGGCGCTCGAGCGAGTCTTCGAACCCAAAGGCGACGGCGAGCGAGAGGTCGAAGACCGGCCCGTCCGAGTCGTCCGCGGTGGCCTGCTTTTGCTCGAGCTCGAGTTCGACCCGCGACGCATCGGAGTTCCACGTGTACTTGAACTCCAGGTCCGGGTAACCGGCGGTGTGCAGCCACTGGTCGAAGAATTTCCCAAGGGCTCGACCGCTGTGCTTCTCCATGATCCGGCGAAAATCATCGGTCTCTACGACCTCTCCCATGTAGGTGTCGACGTAGTCGCGAAGCGCGCACCAGAACACTTCGTCCCCGAGCTCGTTTCGCAAGGTGTGCAGTCGACACGCGCCGCCCGGGTAGAGATGCCGGTCGTACATGTCCCACGAAGACTCGAACTTCCTCGTGACGATCGGGCGTTTGTAATTCGAGTCGGACTCTTCGAAATAGGCGTGTGCGTTCCGATAGAGATCGTAGAGTTTCTCGTCTTCGCCCCGTGTGTCTTCGAGCCAGCAGGTCTCGATATAAGTCGCCCATGATTCCTTGAGCCATGCGTGCGCAAAGTCCCGGCAGACGATCGCGTCGCCAAAATAACTATGCGCCATTTCGTGGACATTGATCTGGTCCAGAAGCCATGTCCATTCTCTGGCGAGCGACTCATCGAGCACGAAGATCTCATCCCAGCTGACGAGCGAGATATTCTCCATGGCACCACCGATTCCAGGCAGGGCAAATTGGTAGTATTTCGAGAAAGGAAACTCGGCGCCGAGCTTCTCGGTCATCCACGCGAGCATCTTGCCCGTACGACCGAAGCTCCGTTCGAGATCCTCGGGATCGGTCCCTGCCTTGGCGAAGTACTTGAGCCCTCGTCCCTCGAATTCACCGTCGTCGAACACCGCGAAATCTCCGACCGCAAACGTCGTGATGTAGCTCGGGCACGGGTAGTCGAGTCTCCAGTGAGCTGTCTTTCGTCCGTTCTCGCTGGACTCGTCCACGCACGTGCCGTTGGCCAGAATCGTGAGTTCCGGGTCCGCGGTAATGTGGAACTCGAGCGTCGGCTTGACCGCGGGTAGATCGATCGTCGCGAACCAGTGGCGCGCACGCTCGGACTCGTGATCGGTTGCGGCCCAGTATCCGGCGCCCTCGAAATCGGCCGGGTTCGAGAAGAACATGCCTGTCGACGGTTCCACGACCCGATATTCGAGCGAGATGACGCGTTCTTCATCCTGCTCGAAAGGCTCGGCGAATCGCACAGTAACCTCGCGACTGTCGTATCGAGACGATACCTCGTGCGTGTCACAGTTGACCGTCAGGTCGAGCAAATCCACCCCGTGAAGTTTGATCTCGCGCACCGCGTCTCGGTTGGCTTTCAGCGTATGTTCAACCTTTAGCGACGCCCGGCGATCGGGGATGTCGAGGTCGATGTGGAGGATCGCGTGTACGGGCTCGAGCCCGAGGTCCGGCGGATAGTGGGACTTTGCGGTTGAGCGCGCGAATTCCCGTAGCCCGCCGGCACGCATACGATCCGTGTGATGTTTTTCGATCAGTGGCATCTCGTCTCCAGGTTCTGGAGGCAGGAGTGTAGTCCCCGACACCCAGAGATCCAATCGTCGAGAGACGGCTACATGCCAGGTGAATTGGGGATCTGTTCCGACCGGGGAATGGGAACCTCGTCGAGCTGCGTGGCATTGGCGATGGTGTCGGCAACCTCGTCATCATCGAGGCGACCGTCAGCACCTCGATCACGAACCAGCGAGAGAGACCGGGCGAAATTCACGCGAAATCTATTGCGGAAATCGGAAGTATCGACGGGCAGAACACCCGGCATCGGAATCTTGACGTCGTCAAACCACCGGTTCGTCGCGAAAACGAAGACCAGGGAATCCCTCGACTCCAGGAGCTGTAGCGTACCTGAGGGCGGCACAAGTACGATGCGCATCGGTCGCTCTTCGACGATCTCGAAAGGCTCACCATCCCTCAGGTCTCCCTCGATCTGGTATGCGAACGGAACGTCTTCGTTCGGTGCCAACGTGAGGGTCACCGTGCATGCCTCGCGCGGAAGACCTTCGATCCGGCGGGATTCCGAAAGGCCATCGCTGAAATCGGCCAGCCATCCATCGGAGAGAAATCGCTCACCCTCTGCGTCGCAATCACCGCTGATCCGTAGGTCAGCCACATTCACCCGGGTGACGCGTAGCTCGGCCTGCTCGGTCGAGATCAGCGCATTGATCGCTGCCGCCCCGTCTTGTCCGACGCCCGCGAAGCGTACGTCTGCTTCCGTCTTTGTCTGCGGGTTGCCGACGTCGGTGACCGCGCACGAAAGCACCCCCAACATCGAGACTGCGAGTAGGTTCCGAAGGTAGATCATCACGTCTCTTCGCAGTTAGAATTCAGTGGAAAGAACTGGATATTGAATTGATAGACCGTGTCCGAGTCTTCTTCGCGCTCGAAGAGCTCGATGATGGACTCTCGAAACGAGTTGATCCGATCTTTGAAGGCATCGACATTTTCAGCTTTGATGCAGCCTGTCATGGCGCTGAGATGTCGCTCTTCACTCGGCGTGTTTTCGATGGCTTCGCGCCCACGTTCGAGCATCTGTCGATGGTAATTGCCGATCGCCACCGAACGCATTTCGTGGCCCGTGGTCAGAGTCGGTTGACCACGCACGAGGCTTCCATCCTCGTCTCGTTCGAGAAGCCCGAGCCCCAATAAAAGCTCGAACGACTCGCGAACAGACTCTTCGTCAATTCGCGGTAGAAGCTGCGACGCGACCCAGGCTGGATCTTCGCGGAAATCGCTTCGGCCGACCATCTCGCGGATGACCGGATGATACCACCGCGAGAGATAATCGAACATGCTGGCGTCGATCCTTCTGGCGTTTCGGAATCGTTGCGAGCTCGTGAGTTTTTCGAGACTGGCGTTTCGCTCATCGTCGGTCTCAGCGTGGTTGAAGGCGACCATTTCGAGAAAGAATTCGGTCTCGTCCTCGTCGAGATCCAACGCTTTTGCGAACTTCAGCGCGCTCTTGGTCGACGGGCTACGTTCGCCGTCCATGACGAGCTTGTAGTAGTTGGGGGAACCGAAGCCGCCGCGTCGCGAAAGATAGCGAAAGGACATGACGTGCGAATGTGCTTTGCCTGCCTGATAATAAGCGGTCAGGAACTCTCGATAGTCGAGATATTCGTAGATATCAGGTTCCCAGTTCGATTCGGCCATGACGTATACAGTGTAGGTCGGAATGAAGAGCACAATCAGGATAGACCAGCTTTGACCCACACCGCAAGAAAGAGCGAAAGCCCGCGTCAGACCTGCCAATGAAGCCAAGTCCAACGCGGGCCAATATCAGATCATGCTTCGAGCGTTGTATACGCTAATTGGTACAAACCTGACGGCAAATCGGGCCATTGCCGCTGCAAACGTCGCCACAATCGTCCATGTTGGAGTCCGTCTGAGCGGGGTTGGCACAGAAGAGACAGTTGTCGCAGGCGTTTCCAACGCCGTCGGAATCGGAATCGATCTGTCCGGCGTTGGACGTATTCGGGCAATTGTCGCAGGTATCGCCAACACCATCACCATCGGTATCGTCCTGGTCGGGGTTGGGATCCGCCGAGCAATTGTCGCAGGCGTCACCGACTCCGTCACCGTCGCCGTCGGCCTGACCCGAATTGGGCGTGGACAAACAATTGTCGCAGGCATCGCCGACACCGTCCCCGTCGCTGTCGAGCTGGTCTGCGTTCGAAGTCGTGGTGCAATTGTCGCAGGCGTCGCCGACCCCGTCGGCGTCACCATCCTCCTGCATGGGATTTGATACGAGAGGGCAATTGTCGTTGTTGTCGGTGATGCCGTCGCCGTCGCTATCTACGGGTTCTGCACCATCGTCACAGGCATCGCCGACTCCGTCACCGTCGCTGTCAGCCTGACCCGGATTCGCTGTGTTCGGACAGTTGTCACAGAGGTTTCCGACGCCATCACGGTCGTCGTCAGCCTGGTCCGGATTGGCTGTGCCCGGGCAGTTGTCGCAGGCGTCACCCACACCATCGCCATCGCTGTCCTCCTGATTGGGATCGCTCGTGGCGGGGCACACATCACAGACATCCCCTATCCCGTCGCCGTCGGCATCGGCCTGATCC
>CAYFTY010000181.1:0-7418 GCA_964346045.1 uncultured Bradymonadales bacterium
GGATTCGAATCCTGGCTCAAACACGATGCCGATCTCTACCGTCAGCTCTGGCGCGATGCCATGGATCGAGGTCTCACCGGCGAAGAAAAAGTGCCGCCGATCTTTGCATACGATATCGACCCGCGCTCCATCGAAGCGACGAAGAAAAACGTCGAAGCCGCAGAACTCGACCACCTCATCGAGATCAAGCAGCAGGCGTTTTCTGACCTCAAACCGCCGACCAAAGAAACCGGCCTCATCGTCACCAATCCGCCGTATGGAGAGCGCGTGGGAAAGGACGCGATGCGGCTGCACCACGACTTCGGCGATCATCTAATCCAGAATTTCCGCGGGTGGAAAGCCACCATCATCACCGGCAGCAAAGAGCTGGGATTCGAGTTGGGCATGCGTGCTGACAAGATAAATCGCATGGATAACGGACCGATCGAATGCGTGCTCCTCAACTTTGAGATCGAAGAGCCGAATATCTATCGCGAGCGCCGATGACCTGGGTGAACCGTCGACCGGCTTCAGAAGAGCGCTGTGACCGTCAACTTCGCATTCAAAGGCGGCCCGGCGACATAATGGAGGGCTGGTAGCTCGGACCGCGGACCCAATCGCCAGTCGCTCGCGTAATGATATTCTCCTTCACGCAGTCTGCGCGCGATTATGTTTTCGACCCGGAGATCGAATCTCCACGAATCCAGGTGATAGCCCAGCGATCCATCGAAGACGACATGGGTACCCGAACGAGCTCCCTGGGGCAGAGTTCGTGGAGCTACGAGCAATCCACGAAGCCCGCCGACGAAGCCCGAGGGGTGAGTCATGATGACTCGGCCTCCCCCGACGAGCCACGGCGCGTGAGGGACCGACCTTCCGGATTCGACGAAACGTGCATCGACGATTGTCGCGTCAGCCATCACGCTCAGCCACGGCAATGGATCTGAAAAGAGCGCGATCTCGCCGCCAAGTCTGCGGGTGGCGTTCAACGCGAGATTCAGGCCCGAGACATGATCGAAGACCGCTTCTTCACCGATGACTGTGGCAAAACCCGAGAGGCGCGCTCCAAATAAATGCGAAGGTTGCCAGCTCGTGCCAAGCTCGAACGCATCGGATTGCGTGATTCGGGCATCCGACGCCCCGGCTTCTTCTTCGGTGATGCCCAGGCGATCAGGATCGAAGTCCGAAAAAGCCCTTGCCTCAGGCGGTCGGATCCCACGCCCGTAGGCAAAGAAAAGCGCCAGATTGCGAGGCAAAGACCACCGGGCCGAAACCCTGGGCGAAAGGGCTCCATCGGCTCCACTACCCGACGATTGTGACACGTCTTCGTCGACATGGACGTAGATCACATCCAATCGTGTTCCTGCGTGCACAGAAAATTGCGGGACCGGCATCCATACCATGCCCGCGAGAGCATGACTCGCAAACTGCGAAGCGACGAGATCGCGACGCGACTCTGAGCCCTCTCGGTTCATGCCCGTCTCGAATTCTCGCTGGTCTACGAAATGCAAGCGCTGCCCCATTCCCAGGCGCAGTGAAACACCTTCGATGATTCGGGTCATAGAGTCGAGTTCGAGGCCCAGCGAGAGTGACTCCTCGGCTTGCTGGCGCCAGTCACCGCGGTCTTCGTCGATCAGATAACCTGTGAAATTTTCGAAGAGGCGCAACCGCCGCGCAGACGCCCATGCCTGCCATTCCAGGCGACCACCTCGCTCTTCGTATCGATCGCTGAGTCCCACGAGCAGACGGCTCGACTCGCCCTGGCTGACCTCGTCGTAGGCGTCGAAAAAGCCCATTCGCCCGTCCTCGAAATCCTGATTGCGAATGGTTCCGGGCAATTCGAAATCGGCATGGTAAGCGGTGATGAAGAGCTCGGCCCCGGCGATCTCGAGCATCGACGAAGCCGTCGCGCGGTCGACTCGCCGGCGCTCACCGTATCCTTCGTCGTGGACCGCCTCGAGTGCGACGAAATCCGAGCTATCTGGATCCGCCCACGAGCCCATCACTCGGTTTCTGAGCGTCGTTCCCAACGTGTATGAAACTCGGAAGCCTCGATCCTCACTGGGAATTCCGAGCCGGTAATGAGCAGAGCCCGCCATGGCGAAGAGCCCTTCATCGAGCGTGAAGGGGCCTTTGACCACCCGTACGGCACCGATGGTCTCAGGAATCACAAACCCCAGGTCGATATACCCCTGGGCATGTACATTGGACCATTCGTTGATGGGGATTCCGGCGACCTCGACCTCGAGGTCCGCGCCATGGATCGCATCGAAACCGCGTAAAAAGTACTGATGCCCTTTTCCTTCGCTACCGTGTTGGGTCAACACGAGCCCGGGCACCAGCCGCAGCGCATCTTCGGCGGTTCGGATCGGGACGGCAGCGATATCTCGCTGCGAGATTGATGTGGTCGATGCGACACGCGCTCTCTCGACACGCAGCTTTGAGACGACCTCGAAATCCTCGAGCCCCGCGTATCGAACAACAACCGTCAGCGGCGTATCCCAGTCCTCCACGGTCTGAGGCTCGGCGAGTGGACACTCCACTCGAAGCGGCGCGCCGGGCTCGACGTTGATTTGAAAGCTACCGTCTTCAGCCGTTCGTGTTTCGTTCCCCGAGTGGGTGGTGATTCGGCAATCCGCAAAGCCGTTGCCGTACGGGTCCTGGACCTCGCCGCTAATTTGTGACGTGGCCCATGACACCGAACTTGCGAGTAACAGGCTAGAGCATGTTAACGCAGCTCGGCATCGCAATGTCCTTCTCCGTCGACATGACCCAGCGTTGCGGTCTGCGCGATCAGCCAATCCCAGAGGTTTTCGACCTCGGCATTACCCGGGTCGAAGGATCCAATATCGGCAGACTCGAGCTCGCTCTGCGTGATCACGCCATCCATGTCGGCATCGGCATCTGCGAGCGGCTGGAAGACGACCGAAGGCTCTTCTGAGACCAGGCTATCGTAGAAGAAATGGTCAGCATGGATCGTCAGTTGAAAACTGGAAGCGCTGCCTTCGGCGACCTCGGTCGTGGTCTCACATGCGGTGTAGACCGTCGTGACCGAGCTCAGGTCCCACTCGAAGGTCTTCGTGACGTCGTCTTTCGTCGCGCTCCCGCGAGCCATGACGCTGGTGATGGTGTAGGCCGAACCGGTGTGCGAGCCCTCGGGCACATTGATGGTCGTCAGGTTATGCCCTTCGCCACCGGACGAGGCCGAAATATCCATCATGAATGGGCCGGCGGCCGTGACATCGGCGACGCGAATGTCTGTCGCTTCGACGGTGAATTCGTCGAAGAGCACCGACCACCCGTCCGCCATCTCGTCAGACGGAATACCATCTTCGATGAATGACTCGCCGTAGATATCGAGCGAAACCGCGCCTTCGGCGACTGCTGTTTCTTTTTCGTCTGAACATCCAATCGCAAGGAGGACTGTTACGAGTGCAATGACACGGATCTTCATGTTTCTACCTCAGGTGAAACGAGAAATGGTCGTGGGTCTGAAAGGTGCGCCGAATCCGATTGTAGGCATCGACGAGCTCTGGCTCCGAAGCATCGGGCCCGATGGTAATGGTCCCATCTCCATCTCGGTCCAGAGCAGCGAAATCGACATGGTCGAAAAGCGTGTCTTCTTCGAATGCATCGTAGGGATCGAAACGGAAGTAGACCGTTTTCGATGTATTTTCGTCGATGTTAGCCTCAAAGGGAGCCCCTGTGAGAACGCGGTCCGGAGGCGAGTCGATGAGCACCCGCAAAGTCCATGATTCGTCACCTCGCGAGACGGTTCCCTCGAGCATGGCGGTATGCCCGTGCATGGGGTCGTCTTCTGCCACCATCTCAGTCCCTGCACGCGCCAGCCCAAAGTTCGCACTCTCGTATTCACCTGTCAGAAAGGTCGCCTCGCCGAGGGGGTTGCCCTCTTGAAAGTCGGCGAGCCAGGCGCCTGCGAGCGAACCAGTCATGATGCCATTCTGCATGTGACCGGGGTGGGCCTGCGCCTCGCCGACCAGAAAACTCGCGAAGAGCTCGAGCAATGACGCCTGATGCGCCTCACCCGCAACAGCAAACGAGATGGTTTCGATGGCAATTCGGGTCTCGTTTAGCTCGACTCGGTAGCCTTCGTCTGTCGTAACCGCGTCCGTCGGCGTGGCATCGACCGCGACCTGTAATTCGACGCGCGGAGCCTCTTCTGGGCCTGAACAACCAATGGCCGAGAGCGAGGTAGCGAATAAAACCAATAAAAGCGCCTTCTTCATGAGCTCTCCTTACGGTACTGCGACAGTGATATCCGCGCGGTATAGCGAAGTCAAACACGTTGATCCCGAACACCTACGTGTGCGAAAACATGGGTCATGAAACCGATCAACATCTACGATTTCGAAAAGCTCGCGGCCCAAAAACTCGAGCACTCCGCACACGATTATTATGCGAGCGGCGCCCACGACGAGATCACGCTTCGCGAAAATCACGCCGCATTCGACCGTATCGAGCTCTACTACCGGGTGCTCGTCGACGTGGCCGAGCGCGAACTCTCGACCACGATTCTGGGTAGTACCGTATCGATGCCGATCCTCATCGCGCCTACAGCGTTTCATCGCATGGCGCATCCCGATGGCGAGCTTGCGACAGCTCGCGCGGCGGCCGCGTCTGAGACGTTGATGACGTTGAGCACTCTCGCCAATACCGCTCTAGAAGATGTCGCCAGAGAGACCGATGCTCCCAAGTGGTTCCAACTCTATGTGTACAAGGACCGGGGTGCGACACTCGAGTTAATTCGTCGGGCAGAAGACGCCGGGTATGAGGCGCTCGCGTTCACCGTCGATGCGCCTTATCTCGGAGTGCGCGAGCGAGACGTGCGCAATGGCTTTCAGCTGCCGTCGCATCTTTCGCTGGCGAATCTCACTCAGGCCCAGATGCAACTGCTGCCCGACGTCGACGAAGATAGCGGGCTGGCTGCGTATTTTGCCGACCTTCTCGAGCCGGCGCTGACCTGGGATCTACTCGACTGGATCGCAGCCCAGACCGATCTTCCGATCGTTCTGAAGGGCGTGATCCGCGCGGATGACGCACGGCGTGCGGTCGATGCTGGAGCCTCGGGAATCTGGGTTTCAAATCATGGCGGCCGACAGCTCGATACATCGCCCGCGACGATTCGCGCTCTGCCCGAAATCGTCGATGCCGTCGACCGACAGGCCGAAGTCTACCTGGACGGCGGTATACGGCGCGGAACGGATGCCTTGAAAGCGCTGGCCATCGGCGCAAATGCGGTTTTCGTGGGACGCCCTATCCTCTGGGGTCTCGCCCACAGCGGCCAGGCTGGCGTCGAGCGGGTTCTTGGTATATTACGCGGCGAGTTGGATCTCGCGATGGCGCTCTGCGGTACCCCGAGCGTCGATGCGATTACCCCAGACCTGCTCGGCGATCTTGCCTTGCCAAACGCCGAGTGATGACGATGGTTCCTGATGGTCAGCGTCTTACGCGGCGACAATTATGTTATCGATTCAAGATCTCGCAGTGCGGTATGGGGCCCGAACCCTCTTCGAAAACGCCACACTTCATTTCAATGCCGGCGAGCGCTACGGCATCGTCGGCGCAAACGGCAGCGGAAAGTCGACGCTCTTGAGAGTGATCGCGGGTCAAGAGGAGCCGACGACAGGACAGGTCAACATCGTGCGGGGGAAACGCGTCGGCGTCCTCGAGCAGGACCACTTTCAATACGACGATGAGCGAATCATCGACGTGGTGATGATGGGGCACCCCGAACTCTACGAAGCGATGCGCGAGAAGGACGAGATGCTCGTCGCCGCCGCCGAAGACCCGGCCGCGTTCGAGGTCGAACGGTACGGCGAGCTCGAGGACATCGTGCTGGCCCACGACGGATATAGCTTCGAGTCGAGAGCCGCTGATATTCTCGAAGGACTGAATATCGCCGCCGACCTGCATGAGCAGCCCCTCTCGGTGCTAAGCGGCGGGTATAAGCTACGTGTACTCCTCGCCAAGACACTTGCGGCCAACCCGGACATCCTGCTCCTCGATGAGCCGACGAACCATCTCGACATCGTCTCGATTGCCTGGCTCGAGCAATTCCTGCAGGACTTTCGTGGCTGCGCGTTGGTCATCTCGCACGACCAACACTTCCTCAACGCGGTATCTACACAGACTGTGGACGTCGACTATCAGGAAGTTCGGCTCTACCGCGGCAATTACGATTTCTTCGAAAAGGCCAAAGTCGAAGAACGCGAGCGCAAAGAGCACGAGATCGAAAAGCGCGAGGCGGAGATCGAAAAGCACGAGAAATTCGTCGAGCGATTCCGGTCCAAGGCAACGAAGGCGCGCCAGGCGCAATCGCGAATCAAACAGATCGAAAACATCGAAATCGAAGAGCTGCCGTCGAGCTCGCGCCAGTACCCGACCTTCCGATTTGGGGCGGCTCGAGACACCGGGAAAGTCGTTCTCGAGTGTGAAAATATCTCGAAGTCGTTCGACGATAACGAGGTTCTCAAAGGTGTCGGGTTCGACCTGCATCGCGGCGAGAAGATGGCTGTGATCGGGCCCAACGGCGTGGGGAAATCGACCTTGTTGAATCTCGCCCTCGGACATCTAGATGCCGACGAGGGGTCCGCCGAATGGGGGCATGCGGCCCATCCCGGCTATTTCGCGCAGGGGCACGAGGAGTTTCGCGGGCACGAAGACACGACGATTCTCGACTGGCTCTGGTCGCATTTTCCAGACCGCCCTCACGGCTTTATCCGGGGAAAACTCGCAGAAGTGCTCTTTGGCAAAGAAGAAGTCGAGAAGAAAATCGGCGCACTCTCGGGAGGCGAGCTGGCGCGACTCAATTTCGCACGGCTCAGCATCGAGGAGCCCACCGTTCTGGTGCTCGATGAGCCGACCAACCATCTCGATCTCGAGGGCATCGAATCACTGGCCGAAGGCCTCGAGCAGTATCCCAATGCCATGCTTTTCGTCTCGCACGATCGCTGGTTCGTCTCACGTCTGGCCGACCGCGTGCTCGCCCTCACACGCGACGGCGTCGAGGATTTCCGCGGTGGGTATGACGAGTTTCTCGCGTGGAATGCGGCCCATCACGATCGTCACCTCGAAACCGTCGAAGGCATCCGCTGAGCCCATCCGCTGCGCCCATTTGACGAACCTTGCATCGCTGCTGAATCACCTGAATACTCAGAGCATCGAGCGCAAGAGGACGGGATGGGCAAGATCTGGAAGATGATGATGATAGGCTCCGTGAGCATCGCGCTCACGGCCTGTCATGCTTTGGGCGATTTCCCCGACAATCGAAATGCCACAGATTCCGCCGCGAGCGCGACCGATGCCGGGCCCGACTCGAACTCCACCGATCTGGGTCTCAGCACCGACGTTGGAGATCTCGGCGCTGACTCCGGAGATCTCAGTCTTGACGCGAGCACCGACTCGGGTGCTGTCGACAT